>NZ_PSOW01000019.1:0-148590 GCF_003013335.1 Rhizobium sp. H4 | reverse complement strand
GCCGGGTCGACGACGTGCTCAACGTCTCCGGCCACCGGCTCGGAACGGCGGAGGTGGAATCGGCGCTGGTCTCGCACAATCTGGTTTCGGAAGCTGCGGTCGTCGGTTATCCGCATGCGATCAAGGGTCAGGGCATCTATTGCTACGTGACGCTGATGGCCGGCCATGATGGTTCCGACACGCTTCGCCAGGAACTGGTCAAACATGTGCGCGCCGAAATCGGGCCGATCGCCTCGCCCGACAAGATCCAGTTTGCCCCCGGCCTGCCGAAGACCCGCTCGGGCAAGATCATGCGCCGCATTCTGCGCAAGATCGCCGAGGACGATTTCGGTGCGCTCGGCGACACCTCGACACTTGCCGATCCTGCTGTCGTCGATGATCTGATCGCCAACCGGCAGAACAAGGAAACGGCTCGGCCATCACGCACCGATGGCTCCTAATCATGCCACTCGCCTTCGACATGATGAGGAGAGGTGCACGAGGTTCAACTTCGGCGTAACAGTCTGTTCGGACCGTTTCGGAGCCAGTGAAACACACCGTGTGGGTGACAATGCTCTCGAGGTCGAAACTCGCCAAGTCGGGCAAAAGCCATTTTGCGCCGCCGACAAAACCCTCACCCAGGTGCTTGCGGACCACGATTAAACGTCAGCAGATCCTTGCCAGGAAGGAAACTGCGGGAATTGCAAGACCAAATTGCTATCGGGCCGGATCAATCATCGTCTTGTTGACCGCCCGCCGGAGAGAGGCAACTGACTGCACGATGGTCTGCGTGTCTCGCGCGGCAGATCAGCGGGATACCATCGTGCTGGATGGTCGCAGCTTTGGATTTTCGCTCGTCTGGCCTAACTCAAGGCATGGCCAGCGAGGCCATATACCGCCGGTTCGTTCGCTTGTCGATTCAGGAAGCGACGGCCTTTAGACATGGTCGTAACGGTCTCGGATATAGCCAGCCGGCTTTGTTGAAGAAAGTCCGCAAATGGGCCTTTCTCCCGTGTATCGACGCGGGCAAATTGACCAGCCAGATCTTTAAGATGCACGGCCGCGAGATGCATCGCATCGTGATCATTGCTTGCCACGATAGGGCCGACCACGTGACCGCGCCCGAACTCGCGACACATGGAATAGCCGACAGGTTCGCCGCCGCGCCGAAGCACGCAAATTGCAGCACCTTCTGCAAGAAGGGCAAGCAATCGCGCTCGGTTCGTCCCGAAGGCAGATGTGTCCAGAGCGGTAATCTCCTCTATCCTATCGATCGACAGCGCGCTCAACTCGCCATTCAAAGCTGGCAGCGCGGGAAGCGCGGGAGCGACGTCTCCCTGATACTGGTAAACCGTCGCTTCCTTTGTGAAACCGAGCGATAGATAGAGTTTATAAGCCGCGTCGGTCGAGTTCAGAGCCAGATTGCGGTCGCCGCATTGCTCGAACACTTGTTGCATCAACCAGCGGCCGTTTCCTTCTGCCTGCGTGCGAGGCGATGTGATCACGAGCCCGATGGTGGCAAAATCGTCACCATGAGGAAACCACATTGCACTTCCGAAGACGCGTCCAATTCCATCCACGGCGACGATGCCTCGGCCGGCGCGGCGCAGGAACTCCCAATCCTTGAGACGGTGCGGCCAGCCGACGCCGGTCGACAAGGCGTGAAGCAGGCTTACGTCAACGCTTTGGATGTCCTGGGCGATTAGTTCGAACGATTTCAGGCGCACCGATTTTTGCATTTCAGCTATCCGCTCCATCCTCCGGATCGCCCACCGCGCTGGCAGTGTCTCTGATCCCGGCTTAGGTTGCAATCTTGTTAGAATATTTACATACAGAGAGCGGCAGGTTCGGCTTGCTTTTAGGCATTATCCGCAATTTCTTACCTAACAAAGCCGCGATTCGGCAGGAATAACACTCAGTTCCGCTTAGAGTGGTGTCATCCGAGCCGCCTCCATGTTCGCGCAAGAACGCCAAAGATATTCTCGCCAGACGGGTCGCATTTCCTCCGTCGTGAATTCTCCAGCGGAGCTATCGCGGATTGGATCGGTAAATCGTCGCCAGATGGCAGGCCTGGTGACGCCCTATGGCCGGAAGGGGCTGCTTCAATCTGCGCGACAATAGGGCCTGCCTACTCACCTGTCACGTCGTACCTGCCGCCGACGCAGAGTGGAACTCGGATGCTCCATCGAGACGATGCGCAAGATCCATGTTCGCGTTTATGACTGAGCGCTCATCGCGGTGGGCGCGGCGGAAGGCAGCGAGCACGTTCAAATCTGCGGCACCTGGGGCGCATGGCACCAAACAGAATATCCTGTGGTTTGCCCCTCATAAGAAAGCCAATAATTGCGGAACGCAGCCGATCGCCCCGCACTATTGAGCGCAAGCAGGCCTATACTTGACGCATTCGATCAGACGAGCATAAGGGCTTGGGGTGATGAGATTTGCTTCCTACTGGCATGAGACTTCCATCCCATTTGCAAGCGGCACCGCTGGCCCGGTCTCGGGAGATTTCGAGGTGGCGGTGATCGGTGCGGGCTTCACGGGCCTGAGCGCTGCGCGCAAACTGGCGCAATCCGGGGTGAAGGTCGCCCTGCTGGAAGCGGAGCACGTCGGGTATGGTGCGTCCGGTCGCAATGGAGGGCACCTCAACAGCGGCCATTTCGCAAGTTTCAGCGCCGCAAAACAGCATCTCGGGGAAGACCGGGCACGCCGCTTGTGGCGAGCCTATGATGACTCGATCGATATGATTGAGCGGATCATCGAGGATGAAAAGATCGCGTGCGACTTCCGCCGGGGCGGCAAAATCAAGCTGGCATCGAAGCCGTCCCACGTGGCCAAGCTCCAAACGATGTGTGCAGAAATCCGCCGGGAGGTCGACCCGTCAGCCGAATGGCTGACGCGTGAGGACCTCCGCAAGGAGGTGATATCGGATGCCTTCCATGGCGGAATTCTCTCTCCGAAATCCGCGATGATGCACATGGGACGCTACGCCAACGGCCTGGCGCAGGCGGCCCACCGCTATGGCGCCGCAATCTGGGAACGTAACCCCGTCACCGCGCGCGAACGCGTGGGGAATGGCTGGCGGCTCAACACGCCGACAGGCAGGCTAACCGCGCGCCAGGTCATCCTGGCGACAGACGCCTATACGCCGAGCACCTTCAACTATTTCCGACGAAGGCTCATGCCGATCGCTTCCTTCATCATTGTGACACGACCGCTCACCCCGCAGGAGATGGCCGCGGCGGTTCCGGGCAACCGCAACTTTACGAACTCCCTCAACATCGCCAATTATTTCCGCCTCACACCCGACAACCGCATGCTGTTCGGAGGGCGGGCCAGATTTTCGGCGGTATCGAACCAGAAAACCAACGTCAGCTCCGGTCAGCTTCTGCGCCAGCAGATGGTTGGCATATTCCCGCAGCTCGCAAATGTCGAGATCGACTATTGCTGGGGCGGGCTCGTCGGTTGCACGCAGGATCGTTATCCTCGGGCGGGCAGCGCCGAAGGGGTGATTTACAGCATGGGTTATTCCGGCCACGGAGCCCAGTTGTCGACTTTCATGGGTAACGCGCTTGCCGATATGGCCATGGGGCGCAAGGACGCCAACCCGCTTGACGGTTTCGCCTGGCCCGCGGTTCCGCTGAATGCCGGGAATCCCTGGTTCCTGCCTATTGTGGGCACCTATTACCGAATGAAGGATTTGATGCCCTGACCGATTTTCGCACCGCGTATTAGCGCCTTTCTGCCGGGCTGGTGCTGGCGCGCCAGGGACGTTTTGTGGCTGCTTTCGATGCCTTGATCCTGGCGAGGGGGCATCGTCGCGCAAAGGCGGCATTACCAGCGCCAGCCGCTGATCCCGTCCAAAGGAGAGATCTACTGGCGCCCCAGCCTCTTGGTCGCGCCGCCTACGTCTACACCGAAAGCTGAGCCTGGCGTGTTGACGCGCAGCACTCGAATTCGGCTTGGCCGGACTTAACACCGGCGCCATCTCACCGAGGTAGCCTCTTTTGGCGGTTTCAAACAGTCCGGCCTCGGGCGCGAGTGTGCGCAGGTAGGCTCCGAGGACAAGCTGATGGCGGGCGCGTGGGTCATTCGGTGCCAGCATAAGATGCCGCGGACCATGAGGGGAAAACGATAAGATGTCACTGAGAGTGCAGCCTTTAGTCGATTTGCCTACTCACACTCATTCACAATTTACACAAGAAATCCGAGGAAGTGTCGTGCAGACAAGTCAGATCGATATTGCCGCTTTTAGCCCCGAACATCTGAGTGCCGCCGTGAACCTCTCCCGGCAGGCAGGCTGGCCCCATCGCCCCGAGGATTGGCAGATGGCGCTTGCATTAAGTGAGGGCGTCGTCGCCATCGAGGACGGCCGGGTGGTCGGCACCGTCCTAGTTACGCGGTATCGGGAAGACTGCGCTACGATCAATATGGTCATCGTCGACGAGGCCATGCGGGGGCGCGGCCTTGGCCGCAGACTAATGGAGGCCGCGATAGGCATTGCCGGTGAGCGGTCGTTGCGGCTCGTGGCGACGGCTGAAGGTCTTCCGCTTTACGAAAAGTTTGGTTTCCGTGAGACCGGCCGCATTTTGCAGCACCAAGGCATTGCAGAGAGAGTAGCCGCGCCACCGGCCGCGATGGCCGCAACACTAACCGATGTCGCTGTCATCGAAGAACTCGATCGAAAGGCTTTCGGAGCTGATCGCAGCGATCTGATTTCATATCTTGCGAAAACCGGTGAATTAGCTGTGGTACGCCATGACGGCAAGGTCACCGGTTTCGCCTTCCTTCGCACTTTTGGCCGTGGCGAGGTTATCGGTCCTGTCATCGCCGCGAACCTCGACGACGCCAAGGCACTCATCTCCTATTTTATTGCCGCGCGGCCCGGCAAGTTCCTCAGGGTCGATACCACCGCCGCCGCGGCCGGCCTTTCCCAATGGCTCTCCGAGCAGGGCCTCCCTCATGTGAGCGGTGCCATTGCCATGATGAAGCCGCCAATCGCGATTGGAGATTCCGGTCCCACCATCTTTGCTCTCACCAACCAGGCGCTCGGGTGATCCGGAGGCCTCAGTGGCTTGGGCATCCGGGCCTTCGCCAATGGTGTCCTCGGTTGCGCGCCGCCACTCTGCTGCACGACGAATGACATCGCGATCATCGAGCGCAGCCGCAGAGGCTCGAAGACACTCTGACCGGTTCCGATGTGCGCGCGGTCTTGTAAGGCTGAGCACCTCCGCTCGCGTTTACATAGCCGACGACCATGAGGTCAGAGGATTGCTCTACGCCATTCTGAACGGTCGGAGAGCTTATTTCGGCAAGGATCTGCCCCCGTGGCATTGAAAGCGCGGGATCAAGCTACAGAGGAAACAGACTCGTTAACGGCATATGGGCTTTGACAATGGGCGACTTCAGCACCACGAAACTGAAATATTTGTCGATGCCGATCTCCATATCGGAGAGTCGCTCCATGATCGTCTGATACTCGCTGATCCCGGCTGTAACGAATTTCAAGAGATAGTCATAGCCACCGGAGACGAGATGGCATTCAATGACCTGGTCAACCTTTTCGACCGTCGCCAGGAAACGGGCGAAGTCCACCTGCCGGTGGTTCTTCAGGGTAATCTCGGTGAAAACCGTTAGCGTCTGGCCGAGCTTGGCGACGTTGATCTGCGCGGAATAGCCTTCGATAAAACCTTCCGACTGTAATTTTTTCACTCGCATCAGGCAGGGGCTCGGGGAAAGGTTGACGAGCTCGGCGAGTTCTACGTTGGTCACGCGCCCATTCTTCTGCAACTCATGTAGAATCTTTATATCGATCCGGTCGAGTTTCATCGCGTCACTCCGCCTGTCGAGCTGCAAAGAGGCGCGGCATGGTGTACTGCCGTGTCTCGGGCCGTCAGACTAACACGTTGGATAAACATGTCGATTGCGTTTCGAGGTTTTGAGAGGAACGAACAACTGCGGCAAATTGCAGGGACGGCATTTTATGCTGCCGTCGCCGATCCTGTGACTTATAGCTGAAACAGACTCGTCAAGGGCATACGCGCTTTCACGAGCGGGGATTTGAGCACGATGAAACTGAAATATTTGTCAATGCCGATTTCCATGTCGATGAGCCGCTCCATGATCGTCTGGTACTCCTCTATCCCCGCCGTGACGAACTTCAGAAGGTAGTCGTAGCCTCCGGAAACCAGATGGCATTCCATCACCTGGTCGATCTTCTCGATCGTCGCGAGGAAGCGGGCAAAGTCGATCTGCTGATGGTTCTTCAGGGTAATCTCCGTGAATACCGTCAGGGTCTGAGCAAGCTTGTTGAAATCGATCTGAGCCGAATACCCTTCTATGTAGCCCTCCGCCTGCAGCTTCTTTACGCGTATGAGACACGGACTGGGCGACAGGTTGACTAGTTCGGAGAGCTCGACATTGGTGATCCGTCCATTCTTCTGCAGTTCATGAAGGATCTTGATGTCGGTACGGTCGAGTTTCATGGGCTTTGGTCTCCGCTAATGAGAATGGCGCGAATGTCGTCGGCGTCCGTTCCGGCGCCGACGACGATGCGACGCCCCTGCGGTAGAAGCGGCAGATGCCGCGGGACGATCTTGGCTGGACCGGGCTGGCGATGGCAACGTCAAATATACGACGCAATGCCCCCCGCGCCTTCTGATCGTCCCAACTCATGGTTCGTTCCTCCTTTAGGCGTTGGAGGAGTGGATCGCGTCGCAGACGGCGTCCGTGACTTCCTTGGTGGTGGCCGTCCCGCCGACATCCGGGGTGAGGATGCCCGCGCCGGTGACCGTCTCGACAGCGCGCATGAGGCGGGCCGCAGCCTCCTGCTCGCCGAGATGCTCCAGCATCTGGGCCGCAGTCCAGAAGGTGGCGACAGGGTTGGCAATGCCTTTGCCGGTAATGTCGAAGGCCGAGCCGTGGATCGGTTCGAACATCGAGGGGAAGCGGCGCTGCGGATCGATATTGGCCGTGGGTGCAACTCCGATGCTGCCGGCGAGCGCGCCGGCCAGATCGGAGAGGATGTCCGCGTGCAGATTGGTCGCGACAATTGTATCGAGGCTTTGCGGCTTCAGCGTCATCCTGACGGTCATGGCATCGACCAGCATCTTGTCCCAGGTGACGTCGGGAAATTCTTCAGCCACTTCGGCGGCGATCTCGTCCCACATGACCATGCCGTGTCGCTGGGCATTTGATTTGGTCACCACCGTCAGCAACTTGCGCGGTCGCGCCTGCGCCAGCTTGAAAGCATAGCGCATGATGCGGGTGACGCCGACGCGCGTGAAGATAGCGACTTCGGTTCCAACTTCCTCCGGCAGGCCGCGATGGGCACGGCCGCCATTGCCGGAATATTCGCCTTCGGAATTCTCGCGGACGATCACCCAGTCGAGATCGACGACGCCACAATTGCGTAGCGGAGGGGTGATACCTGGAAGCATCTTGGTCGGCCGGACATTGGCATATTGGTCGAAGCCCTGGCAGATCGGCAGTCTGAGCCCCCATAGGGTGATGTGGTCAGGAACATCCGGCGCTCCGACGGCGCCGAAATAGATTGCATCGAATTTCTTCAACCGCTCAAGCCCGTCGCGGGGCATCATCACGCCGTGCTTTTTGTAATAGTCGGAACCCCAGTCGAAGTTTTCGATGGTGAATTTCACATCGCCCAGACGTTCTTCCAGAGTTGCGAGTACGCTCCGTCCGGCAGCAATGACCTCGGGGCCTATCCCGTCGGCGGGGATGGCTGCGATAGAGTATTCACGCATCAATCTTCTCCAGTAGCGCCTTTGCATTCACCGCAGGAAGGAAGGGCTTTCTCCGCTCGACTAAAGCCTAGGACCTGGAGCTCGGTTTACTCAATCACCAAAAAATTATATAAAAAATCGATATAATGGGAGATGGCACATGGAGCTTGAACAGTTGCGCTGCTTCATCGCCGTTGCGAAGAGCTTCATTTCGGCCGGGCGGCTCAAAGGATAGGATTGCTACCCGCATCGCTTGGACGCCACGTCCGCTTGCTCGAAGAGTCGGTTGGGAGCCAGTTGCTGTACCGCACGACCCGAAGCGTCTCGCTGACCGAGGACGGGGTCGCTCTCTTGGAGGAGGTCAGACCGCTTCTCGCCCGGCTGAATGAGCTTGAACAACGGTTTCGCGCGAACCAGCGGCAACGCAGTCATGTCTTGCGCATAGGCGCAATCGACAGCGCGGCCGCCGGCCTCCTCCCGACGCTGATCCAGGACTTCCGAGCAATCGCGCCTGATGTCAAAACCCAACTGATAGAGGACAAATCCATTCGGCTTGTGCCGAAGCTCTTGGCCGGCGGGTTGGACCTGGCGTTCATCAGGCCGCGCTCTGGAATGAGCCAAAACCTTGCCATCGAGGATTTATTTTCTGAGACAGCCGTCGTGGCAGTGCCGTCCGCGCATGTACTCGCCGACAATAATAGCATCTCTCTTCCTGATTTAGCGAGTGAGCCGCTGATTGTACCGGACAGGAGATCCAGACCCCACAGCTATGATCTTACTCTGAATATGTTTGCGGCGGCAGGCCTTCACCCATACATTGCCCAGGTAGCCGATGAAAAACAAACGATCGTCAGCATGGTCGCGGCGGGACTTGGTCTCGCCGTCGTCCCAAGATGGACATCATCGCTCGCTTCAGCCGGCGTCCGCTTTCTCCCTCTTGACGACGGGACCGGCCAGGCGACGCAGACACTGCCGTTGGCGGCTGCGTGGATGAAAGCAGTTCGAGATCCACAAAGAGATGCTCTGCTTGATCTTCTAAGACAGAATCTCGCGAGATATTCCGCACAGGCATGATCGATTTTGTCGACATTTGCTTTGTATTGCTACGTGTCGCTGATGGCTGTCCACATGGTTCGGACAGCCTTTGCCTCTTACCTGTGACCTCCCGCCTCGACTCATGGAGCGGTTTGCCCTGCTCGCGCGTCAGCGCAAGATGTCGGCGGCCCTGCGCATCAGCTTGCAGCGGTCGAAGGCCGACGTTTGCCGCCAGAGCGTGAAGCCCTTGTCGGCCGCTTCCAGCGCGAGATCGAGGTCGGCGTGACGCGCATGGGCGACGCAGCCGATCACCTCCTCGGTCGCCGGATCGACGACCGCGATAGTCTCCGCAGCCAGGGCGTCGCGCCATTCGCCGCCGATGAAAAGCCTTACGTCCGGATAGGTATGCATGAGATCAACCGCTGTTCGACATTGTGGCGGGCCGGCGGGCTGCGGCCCGCGGCATTTTCTAGAGTGCGGCGGACTGGTGAAGCCGAGCCGCTTCGGCGCATGTCATCAGCATAACATCGGCGCGGCTCTGGACATCGGCGAGGAAATGCTCGAGGGCTGCAATCCGGCTGGCGCGACCGCTTCCATAGTCCGAACGCGGGCTAACGGTGATTGTCGCAAAGCAACGCTCGGCATGCATAGCCTCGAATTCCTGCCTCCACCAAGCCAAGAGCCTCGCATGGGTCGCCCGCCGCGATAATGTGTGAGGTTTTCCGAACCGCATCATCCAATCACCGAAAGCATGCCGCTGTCTCACATGAGCTGGCACTGGGGCGGCTCCTACAATGTTCCGGAAAGCGCGCGCTCGATCCTCGAGATCGACGATGGCCGTGGCAGTCTGTTTCTCGATTTTCCCGCATTGCCGGGCGGCGGGCGTTTGCTGCTCTCGACGCTCGACCCGCATTCGCACAACGGCCAGCGCTTCATGCCGGCGACCACGCGGTTCCTGCGTTCCTTCTATCCCTGGCTGAACCGCGAGCTCAGCATCGAGCGGCCTTTGAGGAACCGGTTCACCTATCTGCAATGCTCGCATGTCCCATCGGAGTGGCAGCCTGACGGGTTGCAGGAAAGCCTCGCACAGGCCGGCCTGGAAACCTCGTTCGTTCCGCAATACGAGCTCGGCCCCGGGATTCTTGACAGGACGGACACGCTCTACATTCCAAGCAGCCATGATGAGTTCTTTCTCAAGAGCCGAGCTGAAGATCTGCTCGCATTTCTCGCGCGGGGCGGGCGATCTGGCTGACCGATGTCGGCCCGGAGCACGATCCGAAACCGTCGGACTGGATCTGGCAATATCCGACGCCGGCCGGGCGCGGCGGATATGTCTTCATGCACAACGGCGACAACATGACCCGCTATCCCGATTGCGGTCCGAAAAAGGAAGGGCTCGTCGCCAATGTCGCCATCGCGCTGCGAAAGCTCTCGATGGGCGAGTTATCGTTCTGAGCAAAAGTAAGGATGCGGGCGGGGATTCTACATTACCGGGCTGACGGTTCCAGTCCAATCACGGCGTCCAGCACATAGCGGCACCTTGGTCCCCGACCGGGAGAGGAAAGGCTCTCGACCACTTCCGATGCGCGATTTTGGGTGGTTCGCGCCACGACGGTCCTTCGAGCAAGGTAAACTCAGGCTCGCTGACAATCCGGAAATGTCCGCACGGACTGCCCTGTAGGCTCAAAGCTTTTTTGATCATTTTCCGTCGGCTACGAACCTCCGCATTCCTTTGCACTTGACGGCAAATCAAAGTTACTTAATCTAAAGGCTCGGCAGGACCCGCTGGGAGGAGGGGCCGGCAATCGCGAGCTCTGCCGCACCATCCGTCATCTCCCAAAGCCCATGACTCCGGATCGTTCGCGGCCGATTTTTGAACAGGGATAAGCCATGCCTTTGACCATTGCCCAACGCCTCGATCGCCTCAAAGTCCGCATTGCGGAGCTCGCGCATTGGCGGGATCGGCAGAGTAGCCCGATCGAAGGCTGGACCTTCGAAGGCGAGCCGATCGGCCATCATCAGGACTGGCCGCATCGCCAGGGCGTCGTGCATTTTGCTGCGGAAGCTGAGGCGCCGGCGGGCTGGCCGCTCGAGGATATCCGCCTGCAGCTCGATCTCGGCGGCGAGAGCCTGATCACGCTGAGCTATCCTGATGGCGAGAGCGAGACGTTCGGACTCGATCCCTACCATCAGGAATTTCCGGTCAGGGGCCGCCGCTTTTCGATTGCGACGGAAAGCGTCGCGCGCTTTCCCTTTGGCGAGCCGAACCGGACGCCGCGGCTCAACAAGGCCCGGCTGATCTGGCTCGACGGCCCGGCCCATCGCCTGCATCTTCTGTTGAAGCAGGTGGCCGAAGCGATCGAGGTGCTCGGCGATCATGAAGTCGTGCCGCATATGATGGATGCGGCCGAGCAGGCCTTGCGCAGCCTCGACTGGCCGTCGGATACCGCCGCTTACGTCTCCCGCACCGCCGATGCCGTCATGCAGCAGAAGATCTGGGAGCTGCCGGAACTCGAGGACAATCCGGCGGGCCTCTCCGACGAGCAGAGCGCTTCTGCCGCCTCCGCCTTCGAGGCGCTGACGGCGCGGCTGAAGGAATTGCAGAAGCGCTTTCCTGCCAATGGCGAGCTGGTGCTGACCGGCCATGCGCATATCGATCTCGCCTGGCTCTGGCCCTATCGCGAGACGCGGCGGAAGATGCGGCGCACCTTCAACACGGCGCTGTCGCTGATGGAGCGCTCAGCCGATTTCCGCTTCAACCAATCGACCGCCCATTATTACGCGCGGATGGAAGAGGAAGACCCGGAGCTTCTCGATCGCATCAAGAAGAAGGTCGCGGAAGGTAAGTGGGAAACCCTCGGCGGCATGTGGGTGGAGCCCGATACCAACATGCCCACAGGCGAAAGTCTCGCCCGCCAGGTTCTCTACGGCCAGCGCTATTTCGAAAAGACCTTCGGCGCGCGCCATACGGTCTGCTGGCTGCCGGACTGCTTCGGCTTCTCCGGCGCGCTGCCGCAGATCCTGAGACAGGGCGGCATCGACAGCTTCTTCACCATCAAGGTCAATTGGAGCGAGACCAATCACATTCCCTCCGATCTCTTCTGGTGGAAGGGCCTCGACGGCAGCAAGGTGCTGACCCACACCTTCGATAACCCGATGCAGGGTTATAACGGCTTCGTGCAGGCCGATTGCTATCTGCCGACCTGGAAGAATTTCCGCGGCAAGGTGCAGCATCATGCCTCGCTTCTCGCTGTCGGCTATGGCGACGGCGGCGGCGGCGTGACGCCTGAAATGGTGGAGCGCGAAGTGCAGCTGCGCGATTTTCCGGCCATCCCGCAGGCGCGCTGGGGCACGGTCAAAGGCTTCTACGAAGAGGCGCACCGAACTGCATCGGAGAAGAACCTGCCCGTCTGGGATGGCGAGATTTATCTCGAACTGCACCGGGCGACGCTGACGACGCAAAGCGGCGTCAAGCGCAAACACCGCCAGGCCGAACGGGCGCTGATCACCGCCGAGACGCTGGCGTCGCTCGCCCACATGCTCGGAGCTGAAAAGCCGAGGAGCCTTGAGGCGGATTGGCGCGTGGTGCTGAAGAACGAATTCCACGACATCTTGCCTGGTTCGAGCATCCGCGAGGTTTATCAGGACGCGGAGCAGGAGCTCGGCGGGGTCATCGAGCACGCCAAGGCCGAACAGGCCAAGGGCTTGCAGCTATTGTCGGCCCAGCTACCGAAAGGCAGCGTCGGCGATGCGCTTGTCGTCGTCAACCCGTCGCTTGTGCCGCGGCCCCTCAGCGCCACGCTCGCCGACGGCACCGTCGTCTCGGCCGCCGAAAATGTCGCACCCCTGTCCGTCGCCGTCTTCGACCGGCAGGCGCTGCAGCCGGCGGCCGGGCTCAAGGCGAGTTCCGATCGCCTCGAAAACGATCATCTCGCCGTCGTCATCGGCAGGGACGGCGCGGTCGCGAGCCTCCTTCACAAGGCGAGCGGCCGTGAGGCGGTCGACGGCTCGGCAAACCAGCTCTGGGTCTATCCGGCCGACAAGCCGCGCAACTGGGACGCCTGGGATATCGATGCCGATTATGCCGAAAAGGCCGTCCGTCTCGAAGCGCCCGAAAGCATCGGCCTCGTCGAAAGCGGCCCGCATCGCGCGGCGATCCGCGTCGTCCATCGCTACCGCAATTCGAGCGTCACGCAAACCTATGTCCTTACGGCGAACGCCAAGCGGCTCGACATCGAAACGACGATCGACTGGCATGACCGCCGCACTCTGTTGCGCACGCTGAACCCCGTCGACGTCAGGTCGCGCAAGGCGACCTTCGAATGCGCGTTCGGCGTAGTCGAGCGGGCGACGCACACCAACACCTCCTGGGAACAGGCGATGTTTGAGGCCGTCGCCCATCGTTTTGTCGATATCAGTGAGCCGGGCTTCGGAGTCGCGCTGCTCAACAATGCCAAATACGGTCACAGCGCTCGCGGCAATGTGATCGGCATGAGCCTGGTGCGCGGACCGATCTATCCGGATCCGCTGGCCGACGAAGGCGAGCAGAACTTCACCTATGCGCTGATGCCGCATGACGGCGCCTGGCATGAAAGCTGCGTGCTGGATGAAGCGCTCGACCTGAACCAGCCGCTCGTCACCGCAGAAGCCCACGGCCTCTCCGTCGGCACTTTCGCGCCGCTTGCCGTCTCCGGTACGCCCGTCGCCTTCTCGGGCCTGAAGCCCGCGGAAGAGGGCGACGGCCTCATCCTGCGCCTCTACGAACCCGCCGGCCGGCGCGGCCGCCTCTCTCTCAACCTGCCTTCCGGATGGAGCGCGTCGCAGCCGCTCAACATTCTTGAAGAGCCGATGGAGCGCCAAGGACCGGCAGACATCATGCCGTTCGAAATCCGGACTTGGAGACTGCGGAAGGGCTGATGGTCCTTCGTTGCAAAAGCGCTCCGCCGCTCGACACGGCCCGGCGACTCATTCTCCGAAGTATGAAAATGGAGTGCCGAGCCGGGCAGCAAAGTTCTCGACGACGAAATCCACGAAAGCGCGGATTTTGGGTGAAAGCTGGCGGTTTGACGGCCACACGAGCGAGAGCGAGCCGAAGGGCGCCATGAAGGCGGTGAGGACGGGGATCAGCGTGCCGGCCCGGATATGCGGCTCGGCGACATAGACGGGCAGATGCGCGAGGCCGAGCCCATCCCTGGCCGCCCGCAGCCCGGCATCGGTGTTGTTGAATGTCAAGCTTTTCGGCAGAAGCAGCCGCTCGTGCGGCGGGCGGAAGGCCCAGGGCGCGGTGCGGCCGGTCGATGGATATTTGAAGTGAATGCAGGCGTGCCGGGAGAGATCGTCGGGCGTGTCCGGCCGTTCGTGAAGTTCGAGATAGGCGGGACTCGCGCAGACGACGAAATGCTGCTCGCCGAGACGACGGGCGATCAGCCGCGCATCGGCAAGCTCGCCGCTGCGCACGACGACATCGAGCCCCTCCGTAATGAGATCGATGACCCTGTCTTCGAAATCGATGTCCAGTTCGATCTCGGGGAACTGCGCGGTGAAGCTCGGCAGGATCGGCATCAGAAGATGGTGCCCGACGATATGTGGAACGCTGACGCGCAGGCGCCCCATTGGCCGGTCCCGGCCCTTTGATACGGCTGCCTCTGCATCCTGCATGTCGTCGAGGACGCGTTTGTAGTGCTCGTAGAGGACCGCCCCTTCCTCTGTCAGGCTGATGCTGCGCGTCGTGCGATTGAAGAGCCGCACGCGGAGCCGGCTTTCGAGACGCGCAACCGCCTTTCCGATGGCCGACGGCGAAACGCCGGCAAGGCGCGCGGCGGCGACATAGCTCCGCTGTTCGGCGGCATGAACGAAGGCGACGACGCTTGCAAGACTATCCACGGCCACTCCCAATTGAGGACATTTTGTCCTTTATGTAAGTCCATGTGCGTTGGTTGATCAACATTGCGTAACAAATATCCTTTGTCTCGGATGCCTGCCCAATTGAAGGAGCGAATGCCATGCGGGACTATGCAAAGGAGTTGCCCGAGCACAGGGAAAAATTCATCGGAGAGAACGACCTTTTTCTTGAGATATTCCATGGGAACCATGGCTCGCAGCGGGCCGGCCGGCCGCCTCTGCTGTTTGTCCATGGCGCCTTCACCGGAAGCTGGATGTGGAGCAAGTACATTCCGCATTTCATGGCCGCAGGATGGGACTCCTACTGCATCAATCTGCGTGGCCATTACAAAAGCAGATCGGTCGATTTCACGCGGGTCGGATTCGAGGATTATCTCGAAGACATTCAGGTGGCGATCGCCGAAATCGTCGATGAGAGCGGAAGCCCGCCTATCGTGATCGGCTTCAGCATGGGCGGCATCCTGAGCCAGAAACTGGCGGAAAGCGTGGAGATCGCCGGGCTGGTGCTGATCGATTCCAGCATCTGCAAGCAAGTGCATCACGAGGTGCCCTATCAGGGCCTTGCTCCGCAGGCGCACGGTCTCGTCGTGCCCGCGCCGGCGCGCGGCGAGCAGGTCAGCGCCGATGAGATCTTCGAAGATATTGCGTTTCAGCGGAAATACCTGTCGATTGAGTCAGGCAAGGCTTTCAGCGCCTTCTCCTTTCATTTCGGAGCGGAGGGGATTTCCGTCGACGGCAGCAGGATTAGCTGTCGAAGCCTTGTCATCTCCGCTGTTGGCAATGAAGACGATGACCGGCGCGGCCGGGCGGCGGCGCGCCATATCGGCGGCGAATATCTGGGTCTTGCCGGCACGACGCATACGGGTCTGCTGGTCGGGCAAAGGTATCACGAAGCGGTCAGCCGCATTATGGATTGGCTGGCGCGCTTGCAAGTTTGATCTATCCGCCTTCCAAGCCGAGGGCCCGGTGATAACCACCGGAATGCGCTTCCAGGTGCGACAATATCGAGCCGCGGCTTCCCTTCAACACCGGGAATCAGGCGGATAATCTACGGACGAGACGTCCTGGCAAGGTGACGGTTTCGGCTGCGCGGGCTCCGGTAATCATCTCCACTATCGTGTTGATCATGTCATAAGTGGGCTGCTCGTAGGTCGTCAGGCCATAGGCGGGCGTCGCGCCAAGCTCGATATTGTCGAAACCGACCACCGCAAGGTCTTGCGGCACGCGGCAACCAAATTCACTGCGGGCCGTATCCATGGCTCCTAACGCCAGAATGTCATTTTCACACATCAACACATCGACGCGCGAGGGAGGCGGGGTAGCGCTCAGATAGGCTCGCGCCGCTTCGGCGCCCGCCTCAGCACTGTATCGGTCTGTATTGAGCTCTACGACGCTCTCGACGCCCTTCCGCCGCCAGAAATTCGCGTAATGATGGCGCCGGCCGAGTGCCGTCGACAGGGTTCTTGCTCCCGTCATGAAGCCCGGACGGCGATAGCCCTTGTCGAACAGGTAATCGACCATCTGGCTGAGAGCGAGTTCCGCATCGCAGGCGATTGCCGGGACGCCGGGGATCTGGCTGTCTCTTGCCAGAACGAACATCGGCGGAAAACCTGGGCCGAGGCGTCGATCGCCGAGAGTTTCCTCGCGAAACGCCGTCCCGAACAGGATCACCGCGTCGAATTGCCGTTGGTCGGCATTGATCAGCGCGTGAACGTGATCGAAATGCCGATTGATGTTGATCAATACCGTCAACAGACCCTCCGCCTGCAGGCGCTCGGTCAGCATCTCCAGAACCGGAAGCTTGTGCGGATTGGCGAAATCGTCGACGAAGACCGCCACCTGATGCGTGATGTTCGTGGCGAGGCTGCGGGCAAGCAGGTTCGGCGAATAGTTCAGCGCCTCGGCGGCCTGAAGCACCTTTTGCCGGCTGGCGTCGGTAATGGATGCACCTGGTGTAAACGCACGGATGACCGTCCATTTCGATACGCCGGCAGCTTCAGCCACCTCCTTTGCCGTCGCCCTTTTGCGCATGACTGTCTCCTCCTGACTGGAATGAATATTCCATAAAAAATAAAAATGGAATGGATGCTTGATTTTTGCCGACAATAATGTAGTTTGCCCTAGCTTGCTACCGGGTGCAAAGGAGTTGCTACCGGTAGCAATGGCGGGTCCGTATATGCGGACTGTTTTTGGGAGGGTAAAATGAAATTAGGTTTGAAATCGCTTTTTGCGGGCGCCGCCGTCGCTGTTGCGCTCATGTGCTCCTCAGCAGTTGTCAGCGCAGCGGATGTTCGCATCGTTGCCGTAACCCATGGTCAGGCCAATGACCCGTTCTGGTCCGTGGTCAAGAACGGCGTCAATGCGGCCGCGAAGGATCTCGGTGTCAGCGCCGACTATCGGGCGCCGGAAACATTCGACATGGTGTCGATGGGCCAGCTCATCGATGCGGCCATCAATCAGAAACCTGACGGGCTGATCGTCTCCATCCCGGACGCATCGGCGCTCGGTCCGTCCATCAAGAAGGCCGTGGCCGCTGGCATTCCGGTTATCTCGATCAACTCCGGTTCCGACGTATCGAAGGAATTGGGGGCGCTTCTGCATGTCGGTCAGGACGAATATACCGCGGGCAAGGCCGCTGGCGCGAAGCTGCATGAGTTGGGCGGCAAGGAAGGCTTGTGCGTCAATCAGGAGGTCGGCAATGTTGCGCTTGATCTGCGCTGCAAGGGCTTTGCCGACGGTTTTGGCGGCAAGGTCACGGTTCTGCCCGTCAGCAACGATCCTGCCGACGTCCGCGCGAAGGTCAAGGCGGCACTGAGCTCCAGTGCGGCGGTCGATACAGTCATGGCGCTCGGTGCCGGCACCGCCGGCGAGCCGTCTCTGGCGGCTGTCGAGGATGTCGGAATGACCGGCAAGATCCGCGTGGCGACCTTCGACCTTTCGGCCGATTTCCTGAAGGCCGTGGCCGACGGCAAGGCAGCCTTCGCGATTGATCAGCAGCAGTTCCTGCAGGGTTATCTGCCGGTCGTGTTTTTGGCGAATTACGCCAAATACGGGCTGATCCCAGGCGGCAACGTTCCGTCCGGTCCGAACCTGATCACCAAGGAAAAGGCCGCCCAGGTCGTTGATCTTTCCGCCAAGGGCATTCGCTGACCGACTTGCCGAAAGGCATTCTCGCAGAATCTCCTCCCCCTCGAGGGGAGGGGGTTCGGTTGAAAGAGCGCTGCCGAGCAGCGCCGCCGCTACCTCAAAACAAAGATTACATGGGAGGAGTTATGGCTTCGCTTGAGCAGAACACGGCGGCTGCGCCGACGGTCGATGAGCGCGTCAAACAAGTGAGTTTTTTAACACATATGATGCGGCGGCCCGAACTGGGTGCGGTCGCCGGCCTTGTCCTCGTCATCGTGTTTTTCTTTGTTACTGCAGATTCGACGATGTTCTCCCTTTCCGGCCTGATGACAATCATGGCGCCGGCATCGCAACTGGGAATCCTCGCCATTGCGGCGGCACTGCTCATGATCGGCGGAGAGTTCGATCTCTCGATCGGCTCGATGGTGGCTTTCGCAGGATTGATCTTCGGCGTCATCCTGACCAATTTCGGTCAACCGCTTTCGGTTGCCATCGTCATGACGATGCTGTTTGCGGCGTTCATGGGCGCGATCAATGGGCAGATCGTCATCCACACCCGCCTGCCGTCGTTCATCGTCACCCTGGCATTTCTCTTCATACTGCGCGGCTTGACCCTCGTCGGTCTGAAATGGGCCACCGGCGGTTCGACGCAGCTTCGCGGCATCGGCGATCATGTCAAGGACAGTCCGCTGCTCAGGCTCTTTTCCGGCGATGCGCTGAAGGGCCTATTTGTCTGGCTTGCAGATCACGATCTGATCGACAAGTTCCCCAATGGCCTGCCGAAGGTCACGGGCATCCCGGTGTCGGTCTTGTGGTTCGTCGTGCTTGCCCTGGCTGCAACCTGGGTCCTGCTGCGCACCCGCATGGGCAACTGGATCTTCGCGGCCGGCGGCGACCCGAATGCAGCGAGAAACTCAGGTGTGCCTGTCCATCGGGTGAAAACCGGCTTGTTCGCCTTGACGGCATGTGCCGCCGCGCTGGTCGCCATCATCACCGTGCTTGACGCCGGCTCGACCGACGCCCGCCGCGGTTTTCAGAAGGAGTTCGAGGCGATCATCGCCGCCGTCATTGGCGGGTGCCTGCTCACCGGCGGCTATGGCTCGGCGATCGGCGCCTTCTTTGGAGCGATCATCTTCGGCTCGGTTTCCATCGGCCTGACCTATACCAGGTTCGACTCCGACTGGTTTCAGGTCTTCCTCGGCTCGATGCTGCTGCTGGCTGTTCTCTTCAACAATTTCATCCGCCGCAAGGTTACCGGGGAGCGCTGATCATGCCAGACGTCAATAACCGAACGCCGATCATCGAAGTAACCGATATCGTCAAGCACTACGGCTCCGTGATCGCTCTCAACGGCGTGTCGATGCAAGTGTCGGCTGGAGAGGTATTGTGTCTCCTCGGAGACAATGGGGCCGGCAAATCCACCTTGATCAAGACGCTGTCCGGCGTCGTCCGGCCAAGCGGAGGTGTCTTCCTGGTCGAAGGCAAGCCGGTCAACTTCCGCAGCCCGCGCGACGCACTCGATGCAGGGATCGCGACGGTCTACCAGGACCTCGCAATGATTCCGCTGATGTCGATCACGCGTAATTTTTTCATGGGGCGGGAGCCTCGCAAAGGCATCTTCCCATTCCGTCACTTCGACCTCGCGCACTGCAACGATGTCACGCGCGAAGAGATGCGCAAAATCGGCATTGATATCCGCGATCCCAATCAGGCGGTGGGCACACTGTCGGGTGGCGAACGCCAATGCGTTGCGATTGCACGCGCGGTCTATTTCGGTGCCAAGATCCTTATTCTCGATGAGCCGACCTCGGCGCTCGGCGTGGCGCAAACTTCGATGGTGCTCAAATACATCCACCAGGTCCGGCAGAACGGACTGGGGGTGATTTTCATCACCCACAATGTTCGGCACGCCTATGCGGTCGCGGACCGCTTCACCATCCTCAATCGCGGTCAGACGCTCGGCACTTTCGCCAAGGCTGATATCGCGATGGACGAGCTTCAGAACCTGATGGCCGGCGGCAAGGAGCTGCAGCAACTGTCCGAAGAGCTCGGCGGCACGATCTAGCCCTGCCTATCCCGCGGTGCCCGACTGGCTTTGGCAGGCTGCCGCATTCTCAATCATCAAACATGGAAATGGTCATGAACGACGGTCCGTCGAATACATCATCCCCCTTCACGCTCGCTGTCTGCGCCGAGATGGTTTTCAAGTCGCTTCCTGTTGTCGACAGGCTGAAGCGTATCGCCGAACTCGGCTTTCACGCCGAAATCTGGGATTGGACAAAACACGACATCGCCGCGCTTGCGCGATCGGGAGCGGTCTTTTCGTCGATGACGGGCTATGTGTCCGGCACGCTTGCCGATGATGAAGGCGCGGAAGAATTGCTGCGAACCGCGAAGTCATCGATCCCCGTCGCCCGGGAGCTGAACTGCCCGCGTCTCAACCTGCACGGCACCGGTCTCGACGGCAATGGACTGCCGGTCGTCAAGGCCGACCAGGTGACGGGTGCGATGTGGCTCAAGGCGCGCGATACGCTGAAGCGCATCGCCGATCTCGGCGAGCAGGAGGGCGTGACCTTCGTGCTCGAAAATCTCAATCAGGCCGTCGATCACCCCAAGACCCCGTTTGCCAAGGCCGAGGATACGCTCGCCCTCGTCTCCTCCGTGAACCGGCCGGCGCTGAAGCTCAACTTGGACCTCTATCACGCCCAGATCGGCGAGGGGAACCTGATCGAGCTGTGCCGGCGCGCACTCCCATTTATCGGCGAGATCCAGGTGGCGGATGTTCCTGGTCGCATGGAACCGGGCACCGGAGAGATCAACTACAAGGCCATCGCCCGGGCGCTCAAGGACATGGGTTACCGCGGCACTATCGGCATGGAGGCTTGGGCCTCGGGTGATGACGAGACGGCGCTTGCCCGCTTCCGCAACGCCTTCACCGTTTAGATTTCGATAGTCAAGACTTACAGATAATGGAGAGACATCAATGATCAGATTTGGAGTGATCGGCGCCGGCCGCATAGGCAAGGTGCATGCCGCAACTATCGCGGCGAACCCGAAAGCGAAGCTCGCCTATGTGGCGGATGCCTTCAAGGCATCGGCAGAGGCGCTTGCCGCGCAGACCGGCGCCGGGGTTGCCGACGCGGAGGACGTCATCAACTCCGCCGACGTCGATGCGATCCTTATCGCGACACCGACCCCGAGCCACGCCGACCTCATCGAGGCGGCGGCACGCGCCGGCAAGGCAATCCTTTGCGAAAAGCCGGTATCCCTTTCGGTCGAGCGCATCAATAGCTGCCTCGACGTCGTTGAGAAAAACAGGTCGACCTTGATGATCGGCTTCAATCGCCGCTTTGACCCGAACTTCGCGAGTGTGGAAGCGCGCCTGCGCCGGGGCGATGTCGGAGCAATTGAAATCGTGACGATCACCAGCCGGGATCCAGCGCCGCCGCCTGCCGACTACGTCAAATCCTCCGGTGGTCTGTTCCGCGACATGATGATCCATGACTTCGACATGGCCCGCTTCCTCATGGGGGAGGAATTCGTCGTCGTGAACGCGCTGGGGTCGTCTCTCGTCGACAAGGCAATCGGAGCCGAGGGCGATGTGGATACTGCCGCCGTGCAGATGCAGACGGCTTCGGGCCGTATTGCCGTGATCACCAATTCGCGCCGGGCGACCTATGGCTACGACCAGCGCATCGAAGTCCATGGAGCTGCCGGCATGCTCGCGGCGAAGAATATCCATGCCACGAGCGTCGAGCTTTCCAATGCGAACGGCGTGAGCGGCGATCCTGTTCAATATTTCTTCCTCGAACGCTATGCACAGGCCTACGCCAACGAGATCAACGCCTTCATCGAAGCGATCGACAGTGGCAACTCCTCGCCGCGGCCAGGGGGGCTGGATGGGCTCCAGGCTCAGAAATTGGCGGAGGCCGCTACTGTGAGCTGGCAGACAGGCAGGCCAGTTGCCGTCAATTGACGTCATGGCGATGCAGTCCGGTCCATATCGCCCGCTGTATCGCCCATCCCAAGAAATGCGACGACTTATCCTGCGCGAAATGCATCTGCCACGGAGGTGCCAATGTCAGTCATGTGTCCTTTGAGAGATCGACGGCCTCAAACTTTTCAGGAACTGAAACAGTTCATCGCTGAGGGACGAATCTTCCTCCCGCACCAGGTGGAACAGGTGGCCAGGCGGATGCTTGAGCAGCCGGACATGATTGCTTTCGAGAGCGCTGCAGTAGTCGCAAAAAACTGCGGCGTTTCGCAAACGACAGTGATACGGCTGAGCAGCCTTCTCGGAATTGGATCGTACCGAGGGTTGAAGAAACTCTGTGCCAGCTATGTTCGAGAACGCTCCAAAGGCATATCGCACCCTCATTGAGTCCCTCAGCCGCCGTCGTGCAAGCGTCGATCCGGTGCGCTTCAACGGGTGAAGATGGTACCTGTGCCCCCGAGTTGCAGGCCGTTTCAGTGCTCCAGGCCGAGGCTCGTCTGCAGGCGGCTGATATAGGCTTCGAGGCCGCCGACCATATCGAAGCGATCGGGGTCACGCAGCCAGAGCATCTGCAGGCCGTCCATCACGGCGATCAGTTCGGCCGCCATCGCTTGCCCGTCGATGCCGGCATTGATCATGCCGTCGGCGGCGGCCCGCTCGAAAGTCGCGGCGATGTGCTTCTGCATCTCCGTGGTGCGATCGAGAAACCAGGCCTTGGCGGGGTGGTCCTTCATCAGGCTTTCGGCATTGAGGATGGCGAAGGCTCTGATGACCTCGATCATTCCGGCGTTGCGGCGGAAGATTTCGACCATGCCCCTGAGCAGGCCGCGAAGATCGGCGCGATAGTGGCCGATGAAATCGGCGCTATCGAGATCGCGCTTGGCGAGGATCGCCAGCAGCAGATCGACCTTGGTCGGGAAGTGATGCAGCAGACCCGGCAGCGACAGGCCGACATCGCGGGCGATGTCGCCGATCGCAGCGCTCTGATAGCCGTCTTCGGCAAAACGCCGCATCGCCGCGGCGAGGATCTCCGCACGGCGTGTCTCCCCCTTGCGGGAGCGGCGGCGGCGCCTTTCCTCCGCGACGTTCTGTTCCGACAATTCTGCCATCATTCCCCGGTACTGTCCTATGCTCTCCTTCCATACATCAGCTTTGCCCAATTGACATCTTAAAAATACCGAGTAATCGGTAGGTTTAAGAGCTTGCTTGGGAGGTTTGCATGATCGAATCCATTCTCGACCAGATGACGCTGGAGGAGCAGGTCTCGCTGTTGTCGGGCGCCGATTTCTGGACGACGGTTCCGGTCGAGCGTCTCGGCGTGCCGAAAATCAAGGTGACGGATGGACCGAACGGCGCGCGCGGCGCCGGTTCGCTGGTCGCCGGCGTCAAGGCGACTTGCTTTCCCGTCGCCATTGCGCTCGGGGCCAGCTGGAATCCCGAACTTATCCATCAGATGGGTGCAGCCCTTGCGCGCCAGGCAAAGAGCAAGGGTGCCGCCGTGCTGCTCGCGCCCACGGTCAATATCCATCGCTCCGGCCTCAACGGCCGCAATTTCGAATGTTATTCCGAAGATCCGATGCTGACTGCGGAACTCGCCGTCGCCTATATTGAGGGCGTGCAGGGCGAAGGGGTCGCGGCGACAATCAAGCATTTCGCCGGCAATGAATCGGAGATCGAGCGGCAGACCATGTCTTCCGATATCGACGAGCGGACGCTGCGCGAAATCTACCTCCCACCCTTCGAACAGGCGGTGCGCCGCGCCGGCGTTATGGCGGTCATGTCCTCCTACAACCGCCTGAACGGCACCTATACGAGCGAGCATCACTGGCTGCTGACCAAGGTGCTGCGCGAGGAATGGGGTTTTGGCGGCATCGTCATGTCCGACTGGTTCGGCTCTCACTCGACGGCTGAGACGATCAATGCCGGCCTCGATCTCGAAATGCCGGGCCCGGCGCGCGACCGCGGCGAGAAACTGGTTGCGGCCGTGCTCGAGGGCAAGGTCGATGCCGCGACGGTGCGCGCTGCGGCGCGGCGCATATTGGTTTTGCTCGAGCGGGTCGGCGCGTTCGAGAAAAAACCCGATCTCACCGAGCGGGCGGTCGACCTGCCGGAGGACCGGGCACTGATCCGGCGTCTCGGCGCGGAAGGCGCCGTGCTTCTGAAGAACGACGGCATCCTGCCGCTTGCCAAGACCTCGCTCGATCGCATCTCTGTCATCGGCCCCAACGCTGCCAGCGCGCGGGTCATGGGCGGCGGCAGTGCGCAGATCGCGGCGCATTATACGGTGAGCCCGCTCGAAGGCATTCGCGCGGCTCTCTCCAATGCCAACAGCATCAGCCATGCCGTCGGCTGCCGCCATAACCGGCTGATCGACGTGTTCAAGGGAGAGATCACGGTCAAGTATTTCAACGGCCGCGGCTGCAAGGGCGATCCGCTGCACGTCGAAACGGTCAACAAGGGCGAATTCTTCTGGTTCGAACTACCGTCGGGCGAGCTCGATCCCGCCGCTTTCTCGGCCCGCATGACGATGCAATTCGTGCCGGAGGAGAGCGGCGAGCATGTGTTCGGTATGACCAATGCCGGACTGGCGCGGCTCTTCGTCGACGGTGTACTGACGGTCGACGGCCATGACGGCTGGACGCGCGGCGAGAACTATTTCGGCACCGCCAACGACGAACAGCGCGGCACGTTGATGCTTGAGGCTGGCCGGTCATATGAGATCACCGTCGAGTATGAACCATCCATGGCGACAGAGGAGGGCATCAACCTCATCGCTGTCCGCTTCGGCGTCGAAAAACCGCCTGGCGAGGCCGACATCGAGTCGGCCGTCGAAACTGCCCGTAATGCCGATGTGGCGCTTCTCTTTGTCGGCCGCGACGGCGAATGGGATACGGAGGGACTGGACCTGCCCGACATGCGGCTGCCGGGCCGACAGGAGGAACTGATCGAGCGGGTTGCGGCCGCCAACGCCAACACGGTGGTGGTGCTGCAGACCGGCGGCCCGGTGGAAATGCCCTGGCTCGGCAAGGTTCGCGCCGTGCTGCAGATGTGGTATCCGGGGCAGGAACTCGGCAATGCCGTCGCCGACGTGCTGTTCGGCGACGTCGAGCCGGGCGGACGCCTGCCGCAGACCTTCCCGAAGGGGCTTGCCGATAACGCCGCCATCACCGGTGATCCCGCCGTCTATCCCGGCAAGGACGGGCATGTGCACTATGCCGAAGGCGTCTTCGTCGGCTACCGTCACCACGACAGCCGCGCCGTCGAGCCGCTCTTTCCTTTCGGTTTCGGGCTTGGCTATACGCGCTTCAGCTGGGACAAGCCGCGACTGTCGGTGAGCGAGATGGATGCTGACGGCGTGACCGTCAGCGTCGACCTGACCAATATCGGCGATCGGGCGGGGTCGGAACTGGTTCAGCTTTATGTGCGTTCGCCCAAATCCAAAGTGGCACGGCCGGACAAGGAACTGCGCGCCTTTGCCAAGCTTTCGCTGCAGCCTGGCGAAACGGGCACGGCGGTCCTGAAGGTCCTGCCGCGCGATCTCGCTTACTTTGACCCTGAGGCCGGTGCCTTCCGGGCAGAGCCGGGTGACTATCAGCTGGTTATTGCAGCCAACGCCATAGATATAAAATCCGTGGTCGGTCTGCGGTCACCGGCCAGCTATCTGTTGCCGCCGTCGCACGCGTGATTGCCTACCGTGGTGATGCCTCTGCTTGTCATCAGATCTTCTCCCAAAATCTTCCATCAGTTGAAGAACATCTTCAGGTGCCAAACGATTTAGGTGAACAAAAACAGCCTTCAAGAGGCCGTGGGCTGGCCCGAAATCCGTGTCAAATTTTTTTTGACGCACCTCTTGAATCGAAAAAACATGCAAACCAGATCATGCTCGTCGGCTGCGCAAAGCGGGCCGGCAATCAGAGTGGAGACGCAGGTTTGCGACGCGTCTCCACCCCATGTTGCTTTACGGAGGATATGGCTATGAGAAACGAACTTGACTTCGCTCCCCTTTACCGGTCCAGCATCGGCTTTGACCGTGTCTTCAACCTGCTGAACAATGCGCAGCGGCTGCAAGCGATCGACGCGTGGCCGCCCTACGACATCGTCAAGACGGGCGAAGACGATTACCGCATTCAAATGGCGGTTGCTGGTTTCGCCGAGGCCGACCTCGAAATCACCCAGGAGCGGAACGTCCTTGTGGTAAAAGGGCAGAAGGCCGAAGCGAAAGACGGCGAGTACCTGCATCGCGGCATCGCCGGGCGTACATTTGAGCGCCGCTTCGAGCTCGCGGATCACGTCAGGGTCGAGAATGCCTCGCTGATGAATGGTATTCTCTCGATCGCGCTGAAGCGTGAAGTGCCTGAAGCCATGAAGCCGCGCAAGATTGCCATTGGAGATGGCTCCTTTCAGCAGGCGCCTCTTCAGATCGAAGCCGAGCGTCAGGTGGCTTAAGGAGAGCTTCTTCATGAAGTCTCGGATGAAGCCGTTTATCGTGCAGATAAAGAAACGTCGCGGAAGCATCGCGAAGGATGCGGGAAAGCCTCTGCTTTTGAAGCAACTAGGCAAGCTCCGCACCGCGACCTCGGTTCTTGAAGCACGAACCTGAACAGGACTTGCACAGCAAAAGGGCCGGCGCCGCGTGGCCGGCCCTTTATAGTGGAAGCAAGTACGCTTCCCCGATCAGGCCGCGTCCGGCTCAGTGCGCAGATTGGTGACGACGCGCCGGTTTTGCACCTTGCAGGAGCGGTCCGTGCAGTCGCGAACCTCTCGATCGTTCCCATAACCCTTGGCCCACATCCGCTTCGGGTCGACTCCCTTCGAGGCAAGATAGGCCATCGCCGCTTCGGCGCGCTTCTGCGACAGCGTCTGCATTTTCGATGTGGAGCCGGAATCGTCGGCAAATCCCTGCAGCTTGAGCAGCCAGGTCGGGTTCTTGTTGAGCCAGTCGGCCTGGCTATCCAATGTCGCCATCGCAACGGAATCGAGGGCGGCGGAATCCTGCTTGAAGTAGATCCGCCGGCCGACATTGAGGATGAAATCCTCTTCGCTGCCTGTCGCCACATTCTCGAATCCCGGCGCCGGATCGTTGGTCTGGCCGGTCATCGGCGCCGCAGTCGGCTCTTCCAGGGAGGCGATCTGGGTGGTGGAGCAGGCGGCAAGCGCCAGGAGCATGGCCGCGGCGAGAAGGCGGCGCGTATAACCGGTCATAGCAGACATCGGGGTAAGATTCCTTATTCGACCGGGGTTGTTTGGCTGATTTGGGTGGTGCTTTCGGCCTGGTCGGCGATATGCGGCAGAACCTGCACGGCCGTGCCGATCGGGCAGCGCTGATAGAGATCGATGGCGTCTTCGTTGAACATGCGGATGCAACCGCTGGAGGCGTCCTTGCCGATGCTCCATGGCTCCAGCGTGCCGTGGAAGCGATAGCCGGTATCGACGCCGTCACGATGCAGATACATCGCGCGAGGCCCGAGCGGATTCTTCGGTGAGCCGCCCGCGACGAATTCGGGCAGTTCAGGATGGCGCTTGCGCATCTCCGGCGGCGGCGTCCAACGCGGCCAGAGCGATTTGGCGTCAATCGTGGCGCGACCGAACCATTTGAAGCCCTCGCGGCCGACGCCGACCCCATAACGGATGGCGGTCTTGTTCTCCATGATCACGTAGAGAAAATGGTGCCTTGTATCGACAACAACCGTGCCGATCGGCTCGCTGCTGAAATATTTGACAACCTGACGGTGCCACCGCTTGTCGATTTTGGCGAAATTGGTGCTGCGAAACGTCACACCATTATCGACGGCCGGGCCGTCAAAGTAAGAAGATGCCGCGGCGACCGCCGGTTTGTGAACGGCGCCAGTCCCAAGCAACGCCAATCCACCAAGCACAATACTCCTGCGGTTCCACATCATCGGCCAAGCTCCCCCTGAAAGCCAACAAGCGAAGCGCCAGTAAACCAGATTTTTCATTTGCCTCAATAGAAAACTCCGCGCCCGATCAAGATCGATATGGAGTCGAGGGCCTCTCGGATCTCTATTGCACCGGCCGTTACTCGGCCTCGGATCATATTATACCAATTCCGCACCGGATCACTGGAAGGGGTAGAAGGGGGCAGCCCTGTCCTTCTGTCGAAAAGTCGGGCAGCGCCGGCGGGTCGCCTAGTATCATTCGCAGCCCCGGCATTCCCACGATTGATCGGTTGTATCAAAAGAATTGTCTATCCCAGGCAGCACCTGTTGCGTAGGTTTCACACGACTCTCTTACTGGAATCTTCCCATTTTGCCGGATTCCCTCATGCTGTCGATCATCAGTGCCAAGAGCGCAAGCAAGACATTCAGCCAGCGGGTGCCGCAGCCAGGCCTGGTCGGGGCGCTACGCAACTTCATCGCGCCGGTGACGAAACCTGTGCATGCCGTGGAGCAGATTTCCTTCACGATAGGGGCGGGGGAAGCAGTCGGTTATCTCGGCCCGAACGGTGCGGGAAAATCGACCATGATCAAGATGCTGACCGGCATCCTCATGCCCACCTCCGGCGAGGTCAGCGTGCTCGGTCGCCGCCCTGTCGAGGATCGGATTGCCAATGCGCGTGAGATCGGCGTGGTTTTCGGACAGCGTACCCAGCTGTGGTGGGATCTTCCCCTTGCCGAGAGCTTCGAACTGCACCGGCGTATCTATCGGGTGCCGGATGTGGCCTTTCGCATCAACAGAGCCGAGCTCGTCGAGATGATGCAGCTGTCCTCATTCATCGAGCGGCCGGTGCGTCAGCTCAGCCTCGGCCAGCGCATGCGCGCCGAAATCGCCATGGCGCTCATGCATGAGCCTAAAATCCTGTTTCTCGACGAGCCGACCATCGGGCTGGACGTTGTTGCCAAGGATGTCGTCCGCAAGTTTCTTGCCCGCACGAACAGAGAACGCGGCACGACGATCATTCTGACAACGCACGACCTGCAGGACATCGAGGAAATCTGCCCGCGCCTGATCATGGTGGACGAAGGTCGGCTTCTGTTCGACGGTCCGCTGGCGGAATTGCGCGTAACTTTCGGCGCGAGACGGCGGTTGACGCTGGAGTTTGATGGCGAACCCGGCGCAGTCTCATTGGCGGGAGCCGAGCTGCTCGGCGGAGAGGGAGCGGTACGCGAGTTTCTGCTGGCAGACGATGGACGTTCCCTGATCGATCTGATGGGCGCGCTGACCGCCAGGGCCGCGCTTCGCGACGTTCGTCTGCACGAGCCCGGCATCGAGGAAGTGATCCGCACCCATTATCAGGCGAGGGGGTGACATGCGGAGCTTTGTCGCTTTTGCGGTGGCCGCCGTCCGCCAGCAGACCGGCTATCGTGCCGAAATCCTTTCGATGGTCCTCGGCGCCATCATCGAAGTCTTCGCCCGTATTTCGATATGGAAGGCCGTTTATGGCGGGCAACATGCCGTGGCCGGCGTTACACTGCCGCAAATGATTGCCTATGCCATAATCGGGGCTACGTTGCTGTCGAACTGGGATGCTGCACTGGTCGTGCGGGAAATCGGCGCGGCGATCCGGACCGGCCAGATCGGCAACACGCTCATTCGGCCGGCGAGCTTTCCGGTGATGCTGTTTGCCGAAAATCTCGGGCCGCGGCTCTTCAACTTCGCCGCCGTCTGCACGCCGGTGATCATCATATTCTCGCTTCTATATGGACTTTTGCCACCGGCGAGCTTGGCGCATGGCCTTCTTTTCATCGGATATGTGGCCGTCTCCACAACACTGCTTCTGCTGATCTCGATCCTGTTTGGCCTTCTGTCCTTCTGGGTGTTCGACGCACATTCGCTGGAATGGTTCATGCGCGGATTCGGGGCGCTCCTGTCTGGCGGGCTTGTGCCGCTATGGTTCTTTCCGCCGGTGCTCGCCGAAACCGCCCACGTGCTGCCCTTCGCCTGGATCACCTATTATCCGATGGCCGTCTATCTCGGTCAGCTCGATCTCGTCTCTTCCCTGACATATCTGGCCGTCGGGCTCTGCTGGATCGCCGGCCTCGTCGGTCTGATCGCAGCGCTGTGGTCCCGCGCCTGCCGGCGGATTGTGGTGCAGGGAGGCTGATCATGCAGCAAACGCTGGCACTCGCCTGGTATCTGATGCGGCTGCGTATGCGGACCCGGTTGCAATATCGGGTGGCACTAGCCCTTGCCTGGGTCTCGCAGGGTTTCGGTTACGCCGGCGCCTTCGCCTCGCTTTGGATCATCCTCACGCGATTCGGCGGCATGGGCGGATGGCGGTGGCAAGACATGGCTCTGCTGCTCGGTTTCCATACCCTGGGGTATGCCCTCGGCGCATGCTTCACCTTCGTGCAGCTGCGCCGAATGGAAGAAATGGTCAGGGACGGCGAGTTTGATACGTTGCTGACTAGGCCAATCAATACATGGGCGTTTTTATCGTTCTCCGGTTTCAATATCGAGTATGGCAGCCATGTCATATTGGGCGTGGGGCTGATGGCGTGGGCTTTGCCCAAGGTGGCGATCGACTGGGGCCTGCTTACCATATTGCAGCTGGTCGCCAGCATTTTCAGTGCCGCGCTTCTGACCGGCGCGGTCATCACCCTGATCGGCGCAACTGCGCTGGTGGTGCGCCGCGCGCGCTATCTTTTCGGCATATATTTCGACTTTTGGGAACTCTCCCGCTACCCTATAACGATCTTTGCCGCGCCGCTTCAATTTCTGCTGCTTTCCGGCTTGCCTTTTGCCTACATGGCCTATGTGCCGGTCGCCGCTTTGATCGGAAAGCCGGTTCCTTACCTCGGTGATGCGGCAGCCCCCGTGGCCGTCGCCGTGGGACCGGTTGCCGCCTTGATTGCCGCCGCCTTCTGGCGCTTTGCGATCCGGCGTTATCAGCGTGCAGGCGGCTGATGCCGCAGCTGGACCGTTAGTCCTCTGCGCTTGAAAATGCGCCTTTACATCTCGACGCTGCGTGCAACTTGTTCGGGAACGCCGAACATTCAAAAATCATCGATTAAAAGATGACAAAAATAATCACCTTATGTTGACAAGGCTGTCTTCGCTCCATAGGTTCCGCGCGCATCTATGACGTAGGGACCAAGCAATGGCGCGTGTTTTTTTGAATGTTTCTAATAATGTATCCCTATTTGCCACGACGGCGATCGTCCTGACCGGCATCGCGGCATCGCCGGCTTCCGCCCAGAGCGCGACCACTGGCGACACTGCGACGACGCTGGAACCGATCGTCATCCAGGGTGCAGCCTCTGATAGCAAGACAGACAGGACGTCGGTCACCGCCAAAAACAGCGCCGGCGCGACCAAGATCAGCACGCCGCTCGTCGAGACGCCGCGTTCCGTGTCGGTCACCACCGAGAAGGAAATCGAGCAGCGCGGCGCGCAGACGGTCATCGAGGCGGTGCGCTACACCGCCGGCGTGACGACGGGAACGAGCGGCTTCGACCCGCGTTTCGACCAGATCTACATTCGCGGCTACAACGCCACGACGGTCGGTGACTATCGCGACGGATTGCGCCAGCCCTACATCAATTACGGCATGTTCCGCACGGATCCCTATCAGCTGCAGCGCGTCGAGGTGATCAAGGGACCGGTTTCCGTTCTTTACGGTTCCGGTTCGCCAGGCGGCCTCGTCAACAAGATATCGAAGCTTCCGACCGAGGAGCCGATCCGCGAAGTCGGCATTACCAACGGCACCAAGGACCGGGTGCAGGGGATGTTCGATTTCGGTGGGCCGATCAGCGAGGGCAACGACGACTTTCTCTATCGCATCGTCGGCGTCGCCCGCCGCGGCGACACCAATTTCGACATTGCCGACGACCGCTATTTGCTCGCGCCGTCCTTTACCTGGAAACCCGACGAGGGCACGACTTTCACGGTGTACGGTCTGGCGCAGGCCGACGAGACCGACGCCAACGTCGGCGCGATCACGACGCTGGACGGCCGGATCCTCGACATCAGGCAGAGCGACCCCGACTACGACCACCAGAAGGTCAAGCAGCAGCAGGTCGGCTATCAGTTCGAGCATGAATTCGACAACGGCCTGACCTTCCGGCAGAACCTGCGTTATTCGCATCTCGATCTGGAGGCTCGCTACCTCGGCGTTACCGGCTGGAGCGGGACCGTCGCGCATCGCGGCACAAATGCGATACGGGACGAAATGAACGTTTTCCAGATCGATAACCAGCTCGAGGCGAAGTTCGATACAGGCCCGCTTGCGCATACGATGCTGTTCGGGCTCGACTACACCAATCTCCAGTCGAGCTTTGGCTACGGCGCCGGAGCCGCAGATCCGGCATTCGACTTCGATATCGCCAATCCGACCTATGGAGTCTCGGGCGCTACGCCGGATTATAATATATTGGCGTCCGATGCGGATATGCGGCAGCTCGGCATTTACGTCATGGACCAGATCGAGGTCGGAAACTGGCGCTTCAACCTCGGCGGTCGGCAGACCTGGGTGAACCAGACGCGAGATTCGACCTTGCCCACGGTCAGCTCGGAGGACGTCGACAAAAATGCCTTCTCCGTTCAGGCCGGCGCGCTTTACCTCTTCGACAACGGCATCGCGCCCTTTGCTTCCTACGCGACCTCCTTCGATCCGGTCACCAACCGATCGAGAGCCAACACGATTCTTCCGCCGACCAAGGGCGAGCAATTCGAACTCGGGGTGAAATACCAGCCCCCCGGCTCCGACATCCTGCTCTCGGCCGTCGCCTATCACATCGTCGAACAAAACAAGCCGAGGCTCGCCGACCCGCTGACCTTCGCTTACGACTCCCAAGGCGAGGTGACGGGAAAGGGTATCGAGCTTGAAGCCCGCGCGGCAATCGCCGACGGCCTCGATATTATTGCCGCCTACACCTACAACGACTCTGAGATAACCGGGGGCAACAACGTCGGAAATACTCCGGCCGTCACCCCGACCCATATTGCGAGCCTGTGGGCGAATTATACCTTCCAGGAAAGCAACCCCTTCAACGGCCTGTCGATGGGCGCCGGCGTGCGCTACATCGGCGAGACCTGGACGGATGTCGCCAACACCTCGAAGAATTCCGCAACTTTCTATGTCGATGCCGCCCTCGCCTATGATTTCGGCGCCGTCGACAAGAAATATGAAGGCCTGACGGCGGCCTTCAACATCCGCAACATCGGTGATGAGCGCGAAACTGTCTGCGAAGAGGGCTTCTGCTACCTCGATCAGGGTCGCAACATGACCGGCACCCTGAAGTATCGGTGGTAGCACCATGGCGGCAGAGATGAACGGGGCGGTCTCGCGCCCATCGATCGCCGGTCATCCTGTCGCCCACCAGGCCGTCGATCTCGACGGCCTGGTGGGTGATGGCCCGTTCTCTTATTGCCGCGGCAAGCTGCTTGCCTCTCCGCCACCGGCGGTTTTGGTGGTCTCCTGCAAGGATCTTGGCGACCCGGAAGTCTTTGGCGGGATCATCGCCCGCTATGCCGAAAAATTTCCCGGCAGCGACCGCCGCGCGATCGTGTCCATGTGGACGCTCTATTATTTCAGCATGCTGACGATCGCGCCGAGTGTCCACATGTTCGTGAACCGCGTCGCCCTGCCGCTGGAAATCGACCGGCTTTCGCTCGTGTACAATGCTGAGACGGGCGAGCCGGAAGCCTTCGTGATGTCCGACAGCCCGGAGCTTGCCACCGATCCGGCCGGTGAGCTTCACCGCCTGATGCTCGGCCATGCCGAGCCTGTCATCACGGCGATTGCCGCCAATGCCGGCGTGGCGCCGAAGCTTCTCTGGAACAATGTTGCGGCCTATCTCTCCTGGATCCTCAAAGAGATCGCTCATCGCCACGAGCCCGCCCTCGTCGAAGGCGGTCTGGCGCTGCTGAACGATGCTGAGTGGCCGGGCGGCGGGCGCAATCCGATGTTCGGCATGATCCGTATGGCGCGCCAGCAATGCGGGCTGGAATTCGCTCGCCGCAAGGTCTGCTGCCTGCGCTATAACCTGCCGGGCGTCGGCGGCTGCGGCGAGGCCTGTCCGCTGCCGGACGGGCGGCATTAATCTTCCCAACCGCAGTCTAAATAATCGCCGGCTGCCTCTCATTGCCGGCCATCCTTCACGCCCGCCGGCGCAGAACGAACAGCAGCATCGGTGCCCCGACCAGGGCCGAGATCAATCCCGCAGGGACCTGGTAGGGAAAGGCGACCATGCGCCCGGCCCAATCGGCGGTGACGAGCAGGGTCGCGCCGATGAGGGCGGCGGCGAGCAGTTGGATGGATGGCCGGCGAAAGCCGAGCCCGTGGGCAAGGTGCGGCGCCATTAGGCCGATGAAGCTCAAGGGGCCGACGACGAGCGTGGCTGCGGCGGTCATGATCGCCGAGAGCCCGAACAGGATCGCGCGCGCGGGAACGATCCTCAGGCCGAGTTCGCTTGCGGCCTCCGGCCCGAGTTGCAATAGCGCAAGCCATCTGCTGGCGAGAAAGGCCACGATAAGACAGGCAAGCGCAATCAGCATGGCGCTTGCCGCAACGTTGTTGTCTACAAAATAGGTCGAGCCCGACATCCAGCGGATCAGCGCCAGGCCGCGCGGGTCGCCGCTGGCCGCCAGCACCCCGATTCCGGCGTCGAGGATCGCGCCGAAGGCGATGCCGGCGAGCAGCACGCGGTTCGGGCCGAAGCCCGAACGGGCGCTCAAGAGGAAGATCAGCAGCAGAACCGCAAGCGCGCCGCCGCCGGCAAAGGCAAGCTGGACGGTCAGGCCCGGCGCGGCGAAGGCGAACATGGCGGCCGCCACGCCGAGCGTTGCTCCCGCCGAAACGCCGAGCACCTCGGGACTTGCCATTTCGTTTCCGGTTAGCCGCTGCAGGATCAGCCCGGTCACGCCGAGCACGGTTCCGGCGCCGAAGGCGGCGGCGACGCGCGGCAGGCGAAGGGGAAGGATGTCATCCCAGGCGGCGGCCGACAGCCAGGCCCAGCTTCCGTCCGGCGCGCGGCCGAAGAAGATCGCTGCCGCTGCGAGAGCGGCGACCGAGATCAGCAGCAGGCCAAGGGATGCCGTTCTGTTGGCGGCTGCCACTCTTGATGAAACCATACCGGGCAGCGCGCGGGTGGCGGTGGCAAGGCGCGGTAGAAGCGCAATCAGGATCGGTCCGCCGAGCAGCGCGGTTACTGCCCCCGTCGGCACGAAGTCGCCGGGAGCAACGAGCTTGATCGCCTCATCGGTCAGAAGAAGAAGCCCGGCGCCGGCAATGGGCGACCAGATCAATTGGCTGACGACACGGCGTGCGCCTGCCAGCCGGACGATCTGCGGGGCGACCAGCCCGATGAAGCCGATGACGCCGACGGCACTGGTGACGAGGGCGCTCAGCGCAATTGCGATTGCCAGGATGACGCCGCGGGCCCATTTGATCGGCAGACCGAGGCTTGTGGCGCCGGCATCGCCGAGCTGGCTCAGCGCCAGCGGCCTCGCGGCGAGAAAGGCAAGGCCGGCGAGCAGGGTGACTTTGGGCAGCAGCGATATCGGGATCGCCCAGCTTTGCTGCGACAGCGATCCGGCGCCCCAGATAAAGATCCCGGAGAGATATTGATCGTTCATCAGGATGAGAATGGCTGCCGCCGCGCCGCACCAGAGGCCGATGATCATGCCCGACAGGATGAGGGAAAAGGGCGAGAAGCCGTGCCGGGCGCTGATCGAGAAGATGGCGAAGGCGGCAGCAGCACTTCCGGCAAGCGCGACCGCGTCGCGGCCCCATCCCGTCAGCGACGGGAAGGCGAGCATGACGGAGACCAGCGCCAGATTGGCGCCTGTGGAGATGCCGAGCGTCGTTGGCGAAGCCAGCGGATTGCGCAGCACCTGCTGCAGGATCGTGCCCGACAGCGCGAGGGCGGCGCCGGTGATCAGGGCCGTGGCCATGCGCGGAAGCGTCGAATAGAGAAGGAGAAGGTGCTGCGCGTCGTAGCCGCCGGATGTCTCCAGATGCGGCAGCGACGGCAGCAGGTCGAGCAGAGCCAAGCCGAGGCCCGAAAACAGCAGCAGCGCCGCGAGTACGGGCGCGCCAAAGCCGGAAATTTGCGCTTTCATCAGGCGGCAGTCTCCAGAACATCGACCATCAAAGTCGAAAAACGCAGCGCTTCCTGGACCATTCCAAACATCAGCACGCCTGGAACGACTGAGATTCGCTGGCGCCGGACGAAGGGGAGGCTGGTCCAGAGCGGGCTTTCGGAAAGCCGGGTCAGGACATCGGGCGGAAGCAGCGGCGAAACGACGACAAGATGCACCTCTTCATCGAGTTCGGCGAGCTGTTCCAGGCCGATCGTCTGAAATCCCCAGTAGCTCGCCTCGCCCTTCCAGGCGTTCTCGAGGCCGATCCGGCGCATGGCGCCGCCGTAAAGTCCGGGGCCGCCATAGATGCGCGCATGCCTCTGGTCGATGAAGTTGATGACGGCGACCGGGCGCGCGGACAGGCTTTTCATCCGGTCGCGCAGCCGGGCGAAGGTGGCGTCGGCGCGGGCGAGAAATGCCTCCGCTTCCCTCTGCCGCCCGATCATGGCGCCGAGACGCAGTGTTTCGGCGTAGGAGCGGTCGAGCGCCTCGCCATTCTCGGCATAGACGGTGAAGCTTTCCACAGGCGCGATCCGGGACAGTTTTTCATCCATGGCTGCAAGAAATGGTGTGCTGAGGATGAGCGATGGCCGGAGGCTTGTCAGGACTTCGAGATTGATCTCGGCGGTGGTGCCGATATCGACGACGCCTGATGGCATCGCCGGCTCGACCACCCATTCCGGCCAGTTCCTGAGGGAAGCGATTGCGCGCGGAACGCTGCCGAGCGCCAGCATCGTCGACGCCAGCCCATAGTCGAGCGAAACGATGTTGGCATCGCCGGCGCGCGCGATGGCGGGCGCGCCGGTCATTGCCAGCGCGCCAAGAAGAAAGTCTCGTCGTCTCAAAGCGCGGTCCTGCTTAGCTGCGTCTCCATGATCGGTTTGACCATGAACAGGCACGGATGATCCTCATGCCAGAGTTTTGGAAAGACTTCGGCCCTGATGAAGCCGGTCCGGTCATAGAAGCGCCGCGTCGCCTCGAATTGCGGTTCGTCGCGGCCGCGCGGCGCGAGTGTTTTAACCGTCAGCAGCCGGGCGCCCGATTCATGGGCGAAGCGTTCGGCTGCATCGACGAGATGGCGTCCGGCGCCGCGGCCGTGATATTTGGGCCGGGTCGCAATCAGCGCGATCTCGACGGCATCAGGCAGGTGCGGTTTCAAGGCGATCAAGGCGGTGACGACATCCGCTTCGATATAGCCGTACACCGGCAGTTCCTCGACCGCCTGGGCGCTTGCCTCGATGACTTCGGGTTCCGAAAACCAGTCCGGCAAAGCCCCCATGATCGATCGGCATAGCTCCGCCTTGCCGGTCAGAATCTCGACTGTTCGTCCCATCTTTTTCTCGCCTTCGTTCGGTCGATTTAAAACTTGACTCCTGTTATCACCTTAAAATAGACACTGCAATCACATCGTGTAGCTTCCTGCGATAAAGGAATGCCAAGACAGCACCGACCAGCAACGACAGAGCCTGATTTTCCATTTGTAAAAAGGGTACAGGACAATGCGAGCATCGCATCGTGATGTGAACGGAAATGCCGTGGTCAACGCCATGATCGAAAACAAGGATAAGCTCCTCAAAACGATTGAAAGCGTTGTCAAATCAAGATCATATTCTGAGGATATATTTCAGGACGGAGTGATAAAAGCTTACGGGGCCAAAACCGACGACATCCGTTGCCCGATCGGTTACGCATTTCGGATGGTGTATAATCTCGCCCTCGACGAGAGCCGCCGACGACGCCAGCAGGTGAACAGCTATAGGTCGATTGACCAGGTTCAAGAAATGACGGCGCCCATCCCCACCGTTCTCGATCAACTGGTCGCCGCAGAGACCCTGCGCGATGTGCTTGCCTCGCTCGAGGCGCTACCGAAGCGCACCAACGACGCCTTCATCCGCCATCGCCTGAACGGCGTGCCGCAGAAGGATATCGCGGCCGAACTCGGCGTCTCCAGAACCCTCGTCAACTTCATGATCAAGGCGGCGGAGCAGCATTGCCACCTGGCAATCGCCGAGCCCGGCCGCCCCGATCACGAGCGCCTGCGGGATATTACCGCTTCGCGGCGTCCAGCGCCTGCTGCAAATCGCTCCACAGCAGTTCCGGTTCTTCCAGCCCAACAGCAAAACGTATCGTCTGCTCGCTCACGCCGAACCGGATGAATGTGGTCATCCGGTCAGGGATCTGCAGCGCGACCTTGGCCGGAACGACCAGCGTTTCCGGTCCTCCCCAGCTGACGCCGAGACGGATCTCGCGAAGCGCGTTGACGAACCGTGCGACATCGATATCGGGCGTGAGATCAAAGGCGAATAGCCCGGCATAACCCGTGAGCGTCGCCCGCCCGGGATGATCCTGAAAGGCCGGGTGGCGAACGCGCGCGATGTCGGGATGCTGCTTCAGCCGTTCGGCGAGCAGAAGCCCGCTGCGCTCATGCTCCTTGAGGCGCACACGCAGCGTGCGCATGCCGCGCAGCAGCAGCCAGGCCTCGAAGGGCGAGAGCTTGGCGCCGACATAGGGATAGGAGATTGAATTGATCTTCGCGATCGCTTCCTTCGTGCCGACGACGACGCCGGCGACCGTATCGCTATGGCCGCCGAGATATTTCGAAGCGGCGTGAATGACGATATCGACGCCATGCTGGATCGGTTTCTGGAAGAGCGGCGTCGCCCAGCTATTGTCGATGATCGTCGTGACGCCGGCCTCCTTCGCCATGGCTGACAGCGCCACGATGTCCTGAAGCTCGAAGATGAAGGAAGACGGATTTTCGAGATAGAGCAGCTTGGCGCCCGGCAGCGCCTTGCGCACCTCGTCATGGTCGGAGGGATCGACGAAATCGACGGTGACGCCGAGCCTGCCGAGCAGTTTCACCAGAAGGCGGTAGACGTCATTATAGAGATGGCGGACGGCAACGACGCGGTCGCCCGCTTCCACCAGGCTGAGAATGGTCGCGGTGATGGCGGCCGTTCCGCTGGAGAAGGCGCGCCCGTCTTCGGCGCCCTCGAGGCGGGCAACCAGCAGCTCGAATTCGCGGACGGTCGGATTGTCGCCGCGCGAATAGATGAAGTTGCGCGTCCGGCCGGCGAAGACATCCTCCATCGCCTCGTAGCTGTCATAGGTAAAGAGCGAGGTCTGGAAGATCGGCGGCGAGACGGCGTTGAAGGCGGCCGGATCGACGGGCGTGAAGAGATCGTCGGCGGCCGCATGGGCGCCAAGGTCGCGGGGGCTGAACGACTGGTTCATGAAAATCCTCTCATGGACAAAAGCTGGGATAGGGGCGAAGAGCCGTCAGATCGTCGGCCGCGCGCTGCCGGAGCGCGGCGAGCGATCTCGCCAGGCAGAAGCATGACAGCAGGCCGGTCAGCGCCGAGGCCAGGAACATGGCTGCGAGCAGGCCGGAGAAGCCGAAGAAGGGCGGCAGGAGCGCGAGCAGCGGAAAGAGAAGATACCCATTCTGCGCCAGGCCGACGGCAAGTGCGGCTTTCGGCCTGCCCTGAGCCTGGAAGAGGATCAGCACGGTCTGCCGCAGGCCGAACAGCAGGAAGGGAAGATGGGTTGCAATGATTGCCTGGCCGGCGATCGTAAGCACTGAAGCTTCGTCGGTGAAGAACGCGGCAAGGCGCACGGAAAAGATGATCGCTGCCAGCCCGTAGACGCCGCCGAGGACGCTCGTAACCACGGAAAGCATGCGGGCTGCCGCCAGGACCCGGGATATATCTTCGCGGCCCCAGGCAAAGCTCAGGATGGACTGCGCTCCGAGCGAAATGCCGATGACCGGGAGTGCGCCGACCGCAAGCAGCCGCAAGGCGATGCCGACCCCAGCGATACCGTCTTCACCGTGATAGGTGCCGGCGACCGAAAGCATCAGGGCAATCGCGCCAGCCGTTGCGAGGCTCGTCAGCGTCGTCGGTGCGCCCACCGCAAGGACCGGTTTGAGGTGCCTGACATCGGCGAAGCGCCAGGAGAACGTCAGCCGGATCGTCCCGAGACGTCTTGCGTGGTAGGCGCCGTAGATTGAGAGCGCCACGAGCTGGGAGAGAATGGTTGCCATCGCCACGCCCTGCAGGCCGAGGCCGAAGCCGAAGATCATGATCGGGTCGAGGATGATGTTCAGCGCGAAGCAGGCGACCAGTGTCCACATGCTGAAGCGGGCATTGCCCTCGGCGATCGCCAGGAAATCGAGAATGATCTGCGCCATCGTCAGTGGTATCGAGACCGCGATGATGAGGAGATAATGCTGCGCGAGCGGCTCAATCGCGGACGTGGCGCCGAACAGCAGGACAGAGGGAAAGGCGACGATCGCAATCGCGCTCGCCGCGCCGAAGGCGATGCCGGCAGCAAGGCTGACCGAGGCAAGGGTGCTGGCTCTCGACCGGTTGCCGGCGCCGAGCGCGCGCCCGACCTCGGTCGCCACGCCGACGCCGATGCCTTCGCCGAAAGCGGCGACGAGCATCAGGATCGGCAGCACGATCATGATCGCGGCGATCTGGTCTTCGCCGATCATCCCGACGAAGACCATGTTGATCGTGTGATGCGCGGCGTTGATCGACAGGCCGAACATGGCCGGCAGCCCGAGCCTCAGCAGCAGCCTGAACAGCTGCGGACTGGCAAGATCCTCCGGCGCAAGCCGCCGCTTCCGCAGGCTGCCGCTCATCTCGCTCATGTCGTTCATGATGCGGGCACCCAGAGATGATCGCCGAAGAAGCGCTCGCGGGTCAGCATGACGAGAAGCGCCCGCTTATGCGGAAAATCGAAATGTTTGATCTTGGCGAAGCCCGAGCGGTCGAGATTGCGGATCTGCTGCTCGTGGCTGGCGCGCGGCTCGCCGACGATGCGCTGCGTGCGGGGATCGTCGAGGAAGATGAAATGCATCAACGAAGGCAGCCAGGCGCTGATCCATTTCTTGCCGCGATAATCCGCCTCGCCGATCGCCACATGCCAGCCGCGATCGTAATCGTCGGCGTCATAGAACGGGCCAAGCCGGTTCTCCTTGGCCCAATAGACTTCGAAATAGCCGAAAGGGATATCGGCGAAACTGCCGATCAGCGGCAGCACATGCGGATCGGCGAGCCGTTCTTCGAGGATCTCGCGGTGTTTTTCGAGCGAGCCCGAATCCTCCCAGATCGTGTTGACCTGCTCATCGTTCATCCAGCGGTGGAAGGCTGCAAGATCGGTCTCGGGATCGGCCACGCGGAAGGTGATGTCCCGCTCCAGCCAGGGGATGAAGCGGCGATAGACCGTTCCCTTCGGCTTTGCCGGCCGGCGCGGATGATAGCGGCCGGCGGTCATCTCACGTACCGGCGGCAGCGGATAGGTTAGCTGCTGCAGCCACAGCGACGGCCATTGCCAGAGGATCGCGGAATCGAGCTTTCCCGCACTCGAAATATGCCTGGGAAGGCTTGCCTGATGGCCTTGGAAGACAACCGACGTGATCGAGCGATCCTCCGCCGTCACCGCTTCGGCGGCAGCCATTAGAAGCTCCGCCGATTGCGGCGGCTCGCCGTGGTAGAAGGTGAGCGTTGCGACGCCGGCCTCGACCTCGAAGGCGGCTTCGTGCTGTCCGTGCGCGGTCTTCAGGTGGACGATGTTGGGGGCGAGCCTGATGTAGCTCCGCGACTGCAGAGCCCGCCTTTGTTTGGCGGCGTCGAAATCCATGATGTTCTCCTTGATCGACAGGGCTTTTCACGCTGCGAGCATGAAGCCCGCTCCTGTGTCGATTTGGTAGAATGACGATCCGTCTCCGGCCGGATTTAGGGTTTCGCAAAGAAAAAAATTCTCATCAATTTTCTAAACTGCAACCTGCACGATCCGTCATTTGCGCATGACGTCAATCTCAGCAGGAGCTTCGAATGGACAATCTTGAGCCCCGCGACGATCTCTGGATCGTCGTCATCGACACCGAGCACCACTACTCGGTCTGGCCGCAGGACAAGCGGATTCCGGTGAGCTGGGAGGCCGCGGGCTTTGCCGGTTCGCGCCAGGAATGCCTGGCCCATATCCGCGAGATCTGGACCGATCCCCGCCCACTCTCCCTGCGCTCGGCAATGGCCGCTGACGCACGTCTCTGAAACCGTCTGGATGGCAAGATGAACAAGCAGATCACCAATTTCGCCGATGCTCGCCCGACCGACGCAGTGGACGCCGTCTTCGAGAGTTTTCCGCTGACGATCGCGCAGAAGCGCATCTGGTCGCTGGAGCAGATCGGCAACTACACCGTCTTTCCCGACCAGGTCATCGGGCTGCGGTTCAATGCCGCGATCGAGGTCGAGACGATTGCCAGCGCCTGCCGGGCGCTTGTGGCGCAGAATCCGTCGCTCGCCTTCCGTTTCCGCCGGCTGGCGGGCGGCCGCATCGAGCAATATCGCGGCGCATCGAACGCGGTGCCGGTCGAGATGCTCGGCAATGACGGAGTGGTTCTTTCCGAGCCTGATGCCTTGGCCGCACGGAAAGCTTTCCGCGACAAGCGCTTCGATCTCTTGGAAGGCCCCGGTACACGCATCCAGATCATCCGGCTTGCCGAGGGGCAATCGCTGCTGACGATCGTGCTGCATCCAATCATCTGCGACGACCGGGAAAAATCCGCCCTGGCGGGCTCGCTCGCGCGCATTCTCGATGGTGAACCGGCCGGCGAGATGCATCCGGTGGAAATCGCCGCCGGGGCGCAGGAGGCCGATTGGCTGGAGACGGATGAGGCGCGGCAAGCGCTTGCCTATTGGTGCGATGCGATCGGTCTCGACTATGCGGCCTCGACCTTCCCGACCCGGTTCAACAGCGGCGGGCTGGCAGGAGTAGCGCGCGCCGAGCATCGGTTTTCGATCGAGCCCGACCTCTGGGGCACACTCGAACGGCATGCGGGGCACAAGGGCGTTCAGGTCGATCGCGTGCTTCACGCCGCCTTCTGCGCGCTGCTGGCGCGCTACAGCGGCAACTACGCCTTGCTGACCGGCCTCCTCGTCGCGCGGCCCCGCAACGAACATCTCGCCAGCCGCGGCCGCGCCGAGCAGGTTCTGCCCCTCGTGCTTTCGCTGACCTCCAGGCACTCGCTCGACGACGTCGTCGCGACGATCTCGTCAGTGACGGAGGAGGGGCTTGCCCGCCTTCTGCCGCTGGAGCGCATCACGCAGGAACTGGTGGTCGACGAGGCCGCCGCCCAGGAGGCCGTGGTCAAGGCCTTGTTCGAATTCCGCGAACCTTATCCCGATCCCAGGCAGGCGACGAACCTGGAACCCTCAGGCGCACGCGCCGACAGCGAGCTTTCCCTCGTCGTCGAGGCTCGCACGGATGGCGGCGCGTACGGGTTGATCGACTACGCCGGCGATCTCTATGACGGCGCCCTGATTGCCCGTGTCTCCAGGCATTTTTGCCTGGTGCTGGAGCAGATCGTCGCCAAGCCGGATCTCAGGGTCAAGGATATCGAGCTGATGGGCAGCGACGAGCTCGACTGGCTGTCGGCGCCCTATGAGGATGACGTCGTCAACGACGACAGGCCGGTGCACGAGCTGATCTCGGCCCATTCGCGCCGCACGCCTGAGAAGACCGCGATCGTCTATGGCGACGAGGAGTGGAGCCATGGCTGGCTGGAGGCGAGCACCAACCGCCTCGGGCATCGGCTGCGGCAGCTCGGCGTTCGCGCCGAAGTGACGGTCGCCATCTTCATCAAGCGCTCGCCGGAAGCAATCGTCGGCATCCTCGCGACCTTGAAGGCCGGCGGTGCCTATATTCCGGTCGAGCCCGACCACCCGCCGGCGCGCAACCACCACATCCTGCGCGATGGCGGCGTGAAAATTATCCTGACCCATAGCTGGCTGCGCCACCGCCTGCCGGAGGAGCTCGACGCGACTGTCCTCGAACTCGACAAGCTCGATCTCGACGGCGAGCCGGATACGCCGCTCTATGTTCCCACGCACAAGGACCAGCTCGCCTATGTCATGTACACCTCAGGCTCGACGGGATTGCCGAAAGGGGTCGCCGTCGAGCACGGGCCGCTGACGCACCATCTGCAGAATACCTCGCGCGTTTATGGCATGAGCTCGGAATCGCGCGAGCTGCCCTTCCTGCCCTTCAGTTCGGACGGCGGCCATGAGCGGTGGATGAACCCGCTGATGGAAGGCGGCAGCATCATCCTTCCGGACCAGCCGTTGTGGACGCCGGAGGAGACGCTGACGGCGATGCGCAAGCATGGCGCCAACAATGCGAGCATCCCCACAACCTATCTACAGCAGCTGGCGGAATGGGCCGACATCACCGACGGCGCGCCGCCGATGCGCCTCTATTCCTTCGGCGGCGAGGGGCTGGCGCAATCGACCTTCGATCTTCTGTCGCGGGCGCTGAAATCGGAGTGGCTGATCAACGGCTATGGTCCCACGGAAACGATCATGACGCCGATGGTCTGGAAGGTGAGGGCCGGCACGAAGTTCCAGGGCGTCTATGCGCCGCTCGGCCGCGCGGTCGGACTGCGGCGCGTCTATGTGCTCGATCCCGATCTCAACCTGTGCCCGATCGGCGTGACCGGCGAACTCTATATCGGCGGCGAAGGCATTGCGCGCGGTTATCTCGGCAAAGCATATACGACGGCGGACCGTTTCATCCCCGACCCGTTCTCCAAGGAGGGCGGCCGGCTTTATCGCTCCGGCGACCTGACGCGTTGGCGTGAGGATGGAACCGTCGAATTCGTCGGCCGCGTCGACCATCAGGTGAAGCTGCGCGGCTACCGCATCGAGCTCGGCGAGATCGAAGCCGCACTGCTCCAGCAGCCCGGTGTCGGCGAAGCCCTGGTCGTGCTGCGCGATGACGATGCCGGCGGCGAAAAGGCGCTGGTTGCCTATGTCGTTCCGAAGAAGGATGAGAGGCTTGACGTCGAGACGGTCCGTGCCGGCCTCGAACGCAGCCTGCCATCCTATATGGTGCCGGCCGCCGTGGTCGAACTCGAGAAGATGCCGACCAATCCGAACAGCAAGCTCGATCGCTTCGCGCTGCCAGCGCCCCAGCCGGTCAAACGCGCCATCATCGAGCCGGCGACTGCGCTCGAAGAAGAAGTGCTGGATGTCTGGCGCCAAATTCTCAAGCTGGAAGCGATCAGCGTCGAGGACAATTTCTTCACGATCGGCGGGAATTCGCTGGGCGCGATCCGCATCCTTTCGCTGCTCCGGCAGCGCCGGCCGAAGGTGCCGCTGACCGTCGCCGATATCTTCAACAACCCGACCATTCGCGCCTTCGCCGGGGTGATGGAGCAGGGGGAGGAGCGCGATCTCTCCGAGGTGATCGTGCTGCGCGCCTCCGGCGCCAAGCCGCGGCTCTATTGCTTCCCGGGGCTTCTGGTCAGCACCCGCGAATATGTGAAGCTCGTCGATTATCTCGGCGCCGACCAGCCGGCGACCGGCTTCATTTGCCATTCGCTGTCTGAGAAGAAGGAAGTCGGCGCGCCGATCGAAGAGATCATCGAGAGCTATGTCGATTATATCAGGACGCATAGCAAAGGCGCGCCCTGCTATTTCCTCGGCTGGTCCTGGGGCGGGCTTCTCGCCTATGAGGCCGCCCGTACCCTCGGCAATGAGGTCGACGTCAGGATGATGGCGATGGTCGACGTTTGCGACCTCGGCTCGGAATTCGCGATCGGCGCCAAGCCCCGCTTCCGCCTCGGCGAGCGCGACGCGCTGCATCGAGACGTGCAGGCATGGCTGCAGAAAACGGCGATGCGCCCCGAATGGGACCGGCTGCTTTCGACGATGGATGCGGATACTTACGAGCAGTTCCTGCGTTTCGTCGGCGACGAGAAGGATCCGCTTCCGACCGACGGTCCCGACATCAGCAGCCGCGAACATACGTTCTGGGTGCTGATCGACAATGCTCTGATCTTCCGCAAGCATCGGCTCGTTCCCCACGACGTGCCGATCTATCCCTGGGCGGCCGACGACAGCCTCAACCGCGGCCTCAACCTGATCGATTGGCGCCGCCTGTCGCCGCGGGCGCGGGCGGCCGAAATCATCACCGGCACCAACCATCTGCACATGATCGGGTCTCCCGCCTTTCACTCAAGGCTTGCCCTGCGTCTCAAGGAAACAGAGAAGGATAACGCATGACCGTCGCTTTTACCCGCAGGGATGCCCTTAACGAGCCGCTCGATCTTGCCGGCATCGGCATCGGTCCTTCCAATCTGAGCCTTGCCTGCCTGCTGGAATCCGTGCCCGAAGTGCGCAGCCGCTTCTTCGAGCGCCGAGCCTCGTTCGACTGGCATCCCGGCATGATGATGCCCGGCGTCGAGCTGCAATCATCCTTCCTGAAGGACCTCGTCACCCCGGTCCTGCCGACGAGTCGCTGGTCCTTCGTCTCCTATCTGGTGGCGCATAAGAGGCTCTATGCCTTCCTGAACGCCAATTACGAGGCCGTTCCCCGGCAGGAATTTGCGCGCTATCTCGCCTGGGTCGCGAACGGCGTTGACGGCCTGCGTTACGGAACTGACATTCGCGATGTCGAGCACCGCGACAACAGTTTCGTTCTGCGCTTCGACAACGGCCAGGAAGAAGCGAAGAACCTGGTGATCGGCACGGGATCTTCGCCCTTCGTGCCCGATTGGGCGAAACCCTTCCTTGGATCCGATTGCTTCCACAACAGCGAGGCCAAGTCGCGTCTCAAGGATCTTCGCGCCGCCCGCATCGTCGTGGTCGGCGGCGGCCAGAGCGGCGGCGAGGTGGTCGAAGCGCTGCTTGGGGATGCCAGCTCGATGAAGGAGCTGACCTGGATCAGCCGGCGCCACAATTTCGAGCCGATCAACGACACGCCGTTTTCGAACCAGGTCTTCTCGCCGGAATATGTGCAGGCCTATCTGAAGCTCAGCGGCGAGCAGAAGCAGGCGGCGCTGAAGAACTCGATCCTGACCAGCGACGGCCTGTCGATTTCGACGATCCACTCGATCTACCGCCGCCTCTACGCGCTGCGTTATCTCGATCAGAGCACGCTGAACGCATCTCTGTCGCCGAACCGCGACGTGATCCAGATGGAGCGGAACGGCAATGCCTATCGGCTGATCGTCCGCAACCACTTCGACGGCGGGATCGAGGTGCTGCATGCCGATGCGGTGGTGCTGGCAACCGGCTACAGGTTCCGATTGCCGGATGCGCTCGGCTCGCTCAGCGAAAGGATCAGCCTCGACAGAAACGGCTATCCCACCCTGAACGACGACTACACGATGCAGTGGACTGGCCCGAGGACAAACCGGCTGTTTGCGCAAAACGCCGGCCGATACTCGCACGGCATCGCCGACTCTCAGCTCAGCCTGATGGCCTGGCGCAGTGCCAAGATCGTCAACGCGCTTCTCGGCCGCCAGCATTTCGATGCCGAGCCCGACAATGCGCAGCTGGTCTGGGCGACGGAGGCCGCTTCCGCCATACCGCATCAGCTCCGCGCCGGCTATTCGGACGGCATGCTCTCGTCCTGAAACATCCGGACGTGAATGCCGGGAGGCCCTGATTGGGAGCGGACGGCCAGCGCGACGACGTGCTGGCCGCCGTTCCTGATCAGCCGGTGATGCCATTGCCGGTTCGGTTCGCCGCTTTGAACCATGACAGGGATGCCGTCCTGCCAGGAAAAGGCGACGCTGCGGGGATCTTTGCGCAGGCCCACCCCGAGCGCCTTGAGATGGCTCTCCTTGAGCGTCCAAAGTGCAATGGCCGCACGCGGCCCTTCGCCCGCAGGCAATTGATCGAGCCAACGCCGTTCGTCCGGACTGCAATAGCTCTCCAACGCCGCCGCTTCGATTTCGGCGTCGGCGCGTTCACAGTCGATGCCGATGCGCTCGCATCCTGAAGCGATCGCGACCGCCACCAGCCCGTCGGCATTGGAAAGGCTGAATTGCAGCCCATTATGATCCGCGACCTCCAGCTTACCGTATGCGTCCGCCACCAACACGAGCTTGTCAGGCGGAGTTTGCGTATGCACGCCCAGCCGTTGCCGCAGCAGATACCGGCCGGCAATGAACGAGGTCCGGTCCCGTTCGAACCGGTAGGCCGTGGCGCGCTCCAGCTCATTCGATGAAAGAGACCGCATCCAGCGCTTCTCATCGCCTTCGTTCTCGGGGTATTGCCAGAGCGCGACATCGATGGCGGCCGCTTGATTGTCTGTTTGCTGCATCAGGCCAGTATGCGTACCGCGGACCGATTGGCAATCGCCGCGGGATCTACTCCGCGGCTTCGATGAAGCGGTGGCGTTCGTAGAGGAACTTGAGCACGGCCTCGCGGCATTTGAGATATGTCCGGTCGGAGGCGAGCTCGATGCGATTGCGGGGACGGGGCATAGTCACGTCGAGGACTTCGCCGATGCGGGCCGCCGGGCCGTTGGTCATCATCACGATGCGGTCGGAGAGCAGCACCGCTTCGTCGACATCATGGGTGATCATCACCATCGTGTTGCCAAGCCGGGCGTGAATTTCCATCACCGCATCCTGAAGATGGGCGCGCGTTAGCGCATCGAGCGCACCGAAGGGCTCATCGAGGAGCAGGATCTTCGGCTCCATGGCAAGCGCGCGCGCAATGCCGACGCGCTGCTTCATGCCTCCCGATATTTCCGCGGGCCGCTTGTCCCTGGCATGCGCCATCTGCACGAGGTCGAGATTGGCCATGACCCAGTCATGCCGCTCGGCCTTGGTCTTCGTTCGTCCGAAGACCTTGGAGACGGCGAGATTCACGTTCTCATAGACCGTCAGCCAGGGCAGGAGCGAATGGTTCTGGAAGACGACGGCGCGTTCCGGGCCTGGCTCGTTGACTTCGCGATTTTCCAGGAGCACGGCGCCTGAAGAAACCGGGGTCAGGCCGGCGATGAGATTGAGCAGGGTGGATTTGCCGCAGCCGGAATGGCCGATGATCGAGACGAATTCGCCCTCGGATATCGTCAGGTTGATATCCTTCAGGACTTCGGCGCGCACGCCGCCGCGGTCGAAATGTTTGTCGATATGATCGAGCTTGAGATAGGCGTTCATCAGAATAGTCCTCAGTTGGCCATGGCGCCGCGGGTGACGAGTTTGCCGAGCGCGGCTACCAGCTTGTCGAGAGCAAAACCGACGATGCCGATATAGGCGAGCGCGACGATGATGTCCGAAAGGCGGGACGAGTTCCACGCGTCCCAGATGAAGAAGCCGATGCCGACGCCGCCGGTCAGCATTTCAGCCGCGACGATGGCGAGCCAGGAGAGGCCGACGCCGATCCTGAGGCCGGTGAAGATGTAAGGAGCTGCCGACGGCAGCATGATCTTCCAGAAGAATTCGAGCTGGTTGAGCCGCAGCACCTCGGCGACGTTGCGATAATCCTGCGGAATATTGCGGACGCCGACGGCGGTGTTGATGATGACAGGCCAGATTGAGGTGATGAAGATGACGAAGATCGCCGAAGGATTGGAATCCTGGAAGGCGGCGAGCGACAGCGGCAGCCAGGCGAGCGGCGGCACCGTGCGCAGCACCTGGAAAATCGGATCGAGGCCGCGCATCGCCCAGACCGATTGGCCGATGATCGCCCCGATGATGACGCCGGCGATCGCGGCGAGGCCGAAGCCGTAGGCGACGCGCTGCAGCGAGACCAGCACCCGCCAGCCGAGCCCGATATCCTGGGAGCCGTAGTTGAAGAACGGGTAGGCGATGAGGTCGTAGCTATCCTGCCAGACCTGATGCGGCGCCGGCAGAGAGGCATCCGCCGATGAACAGAGCGCCTGCCAGAGGAGGAGGACGAGCGCCAGCACGACGGCCGGTGGAACGACGTTGTGAAGTGCGGTCAGCGCCGCACGGCGAACATCGATCCGCGATCCTTGTTTGCCGGAGAATGACAGAATCTTCGCCGCCGGCTTGGCGGAGGCGACGATCGAGGGAGTTTCTTTATTTGCCAGGGCGGACATCAGCGCGCTCCTCACGGGAATGGAAGGCCGGCGCGCCGCGCGCGCCGGAGGTGGGATCAGGAGACGGCCTTGATCGAAAGGCTGTCGAGATAGGCGGAGGGATTTTCAGGATCGAAGACCTTGCCGTCGAAAAAGGTCTCCTTGCCGCGCGACGAGGAGGCGGGAATGTCGGCTGCCGCGACGCCCAGATCCTTGGCGGCCTCGCGCCAGATGTCCTCGCGGTTCACCTGATTGACCAGCGCCTTGATGTCGGTCGTACCAGGGAGATTTCCCCAGCGGACATTTTCGGTCATGAACCAGGTGTCGTGGCTTTTGAACGGATAGGAGGCGCCGTCCTTCCAGAATTTCATATAGAGGTCGGTGGCCTTGGCCTCGCGGCCGTTGCCGTAGTTGATGTCGCCCTTGAGGCGGCCGAGCACGTCCTTGGTCGGAACGTTGAACCATTGGCGCTTGCCGAGGATCTCTGCCATCTCCGCCTTGTTGTCCATGCTTTCGCACCATTGCTGCGCCTCCATGACGGCCATCAGCAGGGCCTTGGCGGCGTTCGGGTTCTTTTCGATCCACTCGGCGCGCAACCCGAGCGCCTTTTCGGGATGGCCCTTCCAGAGCTCGCCGGTGGTCGCCGCGGTGAAGCCGATGCCCTGGTTGACGAGTTGCTCGTTCCACGGCTCGCCCACACAGAAGACATCCATGTTGCCGACTTTCATGTTGGCGACCATCTGCGGCGGCGGCACGACGATTGTGGAAACGTCCTTGTTCGGATCGATGCCGCCGGCGGCGAGCCAATAGCGGATCCAGAGGTCGTGGGTGCCGCCCGGGAAGGTCATGGCGGCCTTGATCTCCTTGCCTTCCGCCTTCTTTTTCTCGAAGGCAGCCTTCAGCTTGGAGGCATCGAGCTGCACGCCGGTTTCGGCATATTCCTTGGCGACGGAAATGCCCTGGCTGTCGAGATTGAGCCGGGCAAGGATTGCCATCGGCACCGGCTTGTTGTTCTGCGTCACCTTGCCTGTCTGCATGAGGTAGGGGAGCGGCGAGAGAATGTGAGCGCCGTCGATGCCGTTGGCCGCGCCGCCGAGCACCAGATTGTCCCGGGTGGCACCCCAGGAGGCCTGTTTGGCGACATCCGTTTCCGGCAGGCCGTGCTTGTCGAAAAAGCCCTTTTCCTTGGCGATGATGAGCGGCGCGGAATCGGTGAGAGCGATGAAGCCGAGCTTGACGCCTTTCACTTCAGGGCCCGCTCCGGCGGCGAAGGCGCCGGAGGGAAAGGCGGTCTTGACGGCGCCGATAAGGGCGGCCGCCGCCGTCGTCTTGAGCATGCTGCGGCGGGTGATGCCGCTTGTCGAAATCCCAGTCGTCGAAATCTTTTTCATTTGCAGGTTCCCCTCTGCTTGGTGAATTCGGACGCAAAAAAAACGCCGCCGGTATCTGCGTTCGGGGTGGGAAATCCCGGACAGCAAAAACCTTGCGACGTCGGTGTCGAAGTCGGCGCCTAAGCCGCGCCTCTCTGCCTCAGTCGCCGTTGACCGGGCGTTTGAGAACCTGCAATCAGCGTGCCAGTTCCAGAGGATGGCCGGTAACAGCAGGAAGCGAAACAAGAAAACCGGAAATTTCGGAAGTGATTATTTGTTGTGCACATGTCGAATGTGATTACGAATTGTGCTGCTGCGAATGCGGGGCGCACCCGCGGAGCGCCATATTTGTGCAGTGCACATAAAATGGCCACGCGGATTTAGGCCCTGCGACCCCATAGAAGGCTGCACGCTCGCGTTCAACGGTTGAAGGTGTTAAGCGGGCTGGTTGCATTCCCATGCTCTCCCTCTGGCGAATCGCGACGCAGTGGCAGTCCGAAGGCGCCCGTCTCGCGGATCTCCACGCACGGTGAAGTCGTAATTCTTTATATATTCCAGTAACTTTGAGGGGAGCTGGCCTTCGGAATGATCGCGGAAGTAAATGCGACGACCAGCGATTTCGAGACCTGAACGAATCTCTCTGTTTAGTTAATACTAAATTATCGAATCCGATGGGAAATTTTGCCTTAACCGGCAGCGACCGTCCCAAGAGGAGACCCGCATGAAGCGCCCGAGTATCAAGCAAGCCCTCATCTTAAAGCTATCCATCATCAGCATGTTCATAGTTGGTCTGTCCTACGTCTCGCTGGACACCATTTCCTCGCTTCGCGCAAATGCCGAACAGGTCGGTACCTTCTGGGTGCATCGGCTGGTGACGGCGCGTGAAATCAAAGCCAACTTTCTTGATCTGAAACTTGCCCACACCCGGTATTTGCTCGAAGACACGGTGGAAAACGACAGAACCGGAAAGCAGGCGATCGCGGCCGCTGCCGCGGGGCTCGAGACGGCTGTTGGCGAATACGACAAGGGCGTGCGCACCGAGCGCGGACGCCAGCTCATTAATCAGATAAAGCCCGAACTCGAAAAATACCGCGCGTTGGCAGAGGAAATGACAGCGCTCGAAGATAGCGGCAAGACAGCCGAGGCAGTCCGGCTTTTTAAGGAAAAGATGGTGCCGCAGGCCGAACTGGTGAACAATGGGGTGGCGGATCTGGTGGCATTCATTCTCAGCCAGACCGAAAGCTTTGTCGCGGCAAGCGATGCCGATGCGAAGTCCGCTTTCATAATGACGGCCGCGATCGCCTCTCTCGCCTTGCTGGTCGCTCTGGCGGGGATCGTTTTCGCGATTTCCGGCATTGCCCACCCGATCCGCAATACGGCGTCCGCCATGAAGCGGTTGTCGGCGGGCGATCTCGACAGCGATATTCCCTATGCCGGCCGCGCCGACGAAATCGGCGAAATGGCCGGGGCGGTCGAAGTGTTTCGTCAGAATGCTCTCAACGTCGTCAGGCTTGAGAGGGAGGCTGCCGAATCCCGCAGTGAGGGCGAGGCGGCGCGCGCCGCAGCCCAGCAGCGCGCCGAGCGCGAAGCCGAACAGTTGCGCTTTGCGACCACGACCTTGGGCGGAGGTCTGCGCCGCCTTGCCGCTGGCGACATATCCTTTCAGCTCTCGGAGCGATTTGCCGCTGAATACGAATCATTGCGCGACGATTTCAATATTTCGCTGCGGCAATTGGGCGCGACGATCGGCGCGGTGCTGCAGACGGTTCACAGCATAGACAATGGCACCGGTGAAATAGCATCCGGTGCCCAGGACTTGTCGAAACGCACTGAACAACAGGCTGCTTCGCTCGAGGAAACCGCAGCCGCGTTGGACGAGATTACCTCGAATGTCGCGATGGCGTCGAAGCGCACCGAGGAGGCGCGCACTATATCCGCAGAAGCCAATGTCAGCGCCCAGCGCTCGGCAACAGTCGTGTCGGAGGCCGAGCAGGCCATGCGACGCATCGAGGACAGTTCGCAGCAGATTTCCAACATTATTGGCGTCATCGATGAAATTGCTTTCCAGACGAACCTCCTGGCGCTCAACGCCGGTGTCGAGGCGGCGCGAGCCGGTGAGGCAGGAAAAGGTTTCGCGGTGGTCGCACAAGAAGTCCGCGAACTCGCGCAGCGTGCCGCGCAAGCGGCCAAGGAAATCAAAGGTCTTATTCAGAATTCATCGACTGAAGTCCAACATGGGGTGAAACTGGTTCTCGAAACCGGGACGTCACTGAAATCGATCGGCGAACGCGTTGCCGAGATCAACCGAGCCATGGACGCGATCGCCACCTCGGCGCGCGAGCAGGCGACCGGGCTTTCCGAGATCAACACGGCTATCAATCAAATGGATCAGGCAACCCAGCAGAATGCGGCAATGGTCGAGCAGTCCACGGCCGCCGCCTCTTCGCTAGCTTCCGAAGCAAGCCGCCTGCGCGAGTTGGTTAATCAGTTCCAATTGGATGGTGACAGAGGCCCTGTGAATGCCCAGTACAACACGCGCTCCTTGGAAAGCAGCATGCCATCGCAGGTGGTCGCTTTGCGGCCCGCGATGCAGAGGTAAATTGCGGCCGTCTTCAATCTCGCAGCCTGCAGGCAGAGATTCCCGCTGACGAGAAGAGCTGGCCGCAGCTTCGGTCGAGGAAACGGTGCGGTTGCGCTTGCCGGGACTTATCAGCAAAATCGACGCTTGTTCGGCAATGGCCGGTGAGCGGAGACATGATGAACGACACGGTCGTCCTTTTTCACGGTATTGCCCGAACGAAAAAAAGCATGGAGAAGCTCGCCGGCTTCTTGTCCGGACATGGCTACCGCGTCGTGAATGTCGCCTACCCCTCCACCAAATTTTCGCTGGAGGATCTCGTTGGCCTCATCCGCCCGCAGATCGACGACGCTGCGACAAACGCCGGCGAAGGGCGTATCCATCTTCTCGGCTATTCGATGGGTGGGCTGGTTATCCGCGCTCTTCTCAAGGATTATCGTCCCGCCAATCTGGGTAGAGTGATCATGGTCGGAACGCCGAACAACGGCAGTGAGGTCGCCGACTTCCTGAAGGGCTGGTTCTTGTACCGGAAGCTCTATGGACCGGCCGGGCAGCAGCTGATTACGGATCAAAGGACAATGATCGGTCTCTTCGGCGCGGTGGATTACGAACTTGGCATCATCGCCGGGAATCGCACGATTGATCCGGTTTCTTCGCTTATTGTCGGTCTTGGGGTTCCGAACGACGGAAAGGTTTCGGTCGACAGCACGCGTCTCGACGGAGCGACGGCTCATATCGTCTTGCCGGCAAACCATACATTTTTCCCGGTGAACAAGGTAATGTGGCGCCAAGCCTTGTCGTTTCTCAAGGACGGCCGGTTCTTGAGCTGACATGGAACCAGATCTGCGATTGGTCAGATTGACGCCAACGGACTGCTCTCGATTAGCACTCTTTAAAATGTTCAATGCGACATTCGGGCGAACGAAATAGCGAGATCGCCTTGAGCAACAAACTATCCAGGACAAATGTCGAGCTTGAGAACCTGCTTCGCCAGCTTGGACTGGCCCTTGAAGCGTCCGGGGTCGGGATCTGGCAGCACAACATCGCAAAAAACCAGACGAGATGGGATGAACAGCTCAAATCGATCTATGGGGTTCCGAAAGCGCCGCTCGACGTGATCTGGCTCGACAGTATCCACCCCGACGACCTGGTGGCGACAAACGAAATATTTCTGCGCGCGATCGAAACCAGATCGGATTATGCATCCGAGTTTCGCATTATTCGGCCGGATGGAGCGACCCGCTATCTGCGTTCGCGTGCTCGTTATTTCATCGATGCGGCCGGCGATCCATGCTTTGTGGGCGCCGAATGGGATGTGACGGACGATGTGCTTCTCAACAAGGAGCTGGAGAGGAGCCGGGCGGAGGCGCGGTTCGCGGCCGATCACGATCACCTCACCGGCCTGTTGAATCGGCGCAGCTTCGATTTCGCCCTGTCCGAACTTGCCAGACAGGAGAGCGTCAAGGTTGCGCTTCTTCATATAGACGTGGACCATTTCAAGGAGATCAATGACCGCTTCGGACATGCGGTCGGCGACCTCGTTCTCTGTCACGTCAGCAAAATCCTGCTAGAGGCCATTTCCGCTGGTGACGTGGCGGCACGGCTCGGCGGCGATGAGTTCGCTGTCGTCATCACCGAGGACGAGTGTGACAAAACGATTGCGGTGCTCGATCAGATTCAGAGACGTCTGGAAAGCCCGCTTCCTGTCGGCGGTCAGACGCTCATCGTGCGGTGTTCGATCGGCGTTGCGAGCGCCATGAGCGCCGATTTCGCAAGGCTGCTCTCCCAATCCGATCTGGCGCTGTACCACGCCAAACGCAACGGCCGGAATCGGGCCGAGATTTTTTCCCACGAAATGGCGTCGACCCTGGCGAACGAAAGGCAGCTCGCCCAGGATCTGCGGTCCGGGCTGGCGCTCGGCCAGATCCGCCCGTTCTACCAGGTGCAGGTCGACGCCAGATCTTTCCGAGTGAATGGTGTCGAAGCTCTGGCGCGGTGGCATCATCCCACCCGAGGAATTCTCGCCCCGGCGCATTTCCTGTCCATCGCCTCGTCGAATGGATTGGTCGCAGAGCTTGACGATGTCGTTCTGAAGGCTGTTCTGTCGGACATAAAATCCTCCGCTTCCCCGCTCAAAGGCATCCGGGTGTCCGTCAATCTATCCGCCGATCGTCTCGACGATCCCGAGCTGACGGCGAAGCTCGACGGCTATGACATCCCGCCCGGCCGGTTAAGTTTTGAGCTGATAGAGACGATATTCCTGGACAGCATGAGTGACCAGGTGCGGCAGAACATCCAGGCGATCAAGTCTTTCGGCATCGACATCGAGATCGACGACCTCGGCTCGGGTCACGCCTCCCTGTTGGGCCTGCTCGAGCTGCGGCCGGATCGCGTCAAGATCGATCGCCAGCTTGTGACGCCGATCCTGCAATCGGTGCCCAGCCGTCGGCTGGTCGGCTCATTGGTCGACATAGCGCGGGCGCTGGATATGGAAGTGATTGCCGAAGGCGTGGAAACGCTCGAGCACGCCAACGTGCTTGCCGCGCTCGGTGTCCACACCCTCCAGGGCTATGCGTTCGGACGACCGCAGTCGTTTGCCGATCTGTCGGCGCGTTTAGAGCAGGAGATATTCGATTGCGAGCGGGCCGAAATTGTTGGGGCCGGTCGATAACGAATGGTTCTGCGCTTTCCTTAAAAGCTGACTCGCTCTAGCTTGCTTTAACTTGCTTTCCAGTTCGCATTATCGGGGATTGACCGCTGAGGCACGACGACCTGGATGATGGACGGACTGTTCAGGTTTTCTTTGGCGCCGCTTATGGCATCCTCGAGTTCGCCATAGGTGTCCACTTTCCAGCCCCGGCAGCCAAAGACCTCTGCCAACTTGCTGTAATTCCATCGGTGCAGGATGCATGAGTTGTAGAACGGCTTGTCACCATGGAAAACCGATGCATCGGCAAGCCATTGCTCGACGCCATAGATGCCGTTGTCCATCACGAAAATGATCGGGTTGAGATTGAAACGGGTTTGTGTCGAGAGGCATTGAGCGGTCATCTGAAACCCGCCATCCCCGGCAAAGACCAGCAGCCTCTGGTTAGCTTGCTTCGCCAGCGAAACTCCGGTCGCGGCCGGGCCGATATAACCGATCGCCGAATAGGATGATTGGACGATGAAGCCGCGGCGAGCCCCCACTTCAAGAAGCAGGCTGCCGAAATAATTCAGACTGGCATCGGCACCAACGATGGTATTTTCGTCGATCTGCTGCTGAATGAGATCGTAGAAACCCTGATAGGTAATTTCGCCTGCCGGATTCACGACCGGCGCTTGCCGGGCCGTTTTCGCCGGAAGGCTTTGGGCTTTGCATGTCAGCCTTTTGTCGATCAAGCCGTTGACGAGATCCGCCAACGAAACCTGTGCGTTGAAGATCGTGCCGTATTTCACTGTATCCCAGGAGGCGAATGCGGTCTTAGCAACATCGATAGGCCAGCCCAAATCGTTGATATCAGTCAACCAGACGCCCAGCGCCAATACGAAGTCGGAGTCTTTGACGAAAGACTGGACATAGGGTGATGATGATTGGCCATCGAACACCCCGGCAAATTGGACATCGTCTTCCGACAGGATGGCTTTGCTCAAAAGCTCGGTCACGTAGGGAATTTTGAGGTCCCGAATGAGCCGCTCCGCCTGGTCGTGGAGGCCGAACCGGTCGATCTCGACACCGATCCAGATCAGCGGTTTGGTGGCATTCTGCAATCTTTCGCTGATTCGCGCGATCGACTGATTGAGACTGTCCTCGTCGGATATGTCAGGCGCCGCTCTTAATGCAGTCGACGGGCGCGCGCATTCCAGGTCGACCATATCCTCCAGCAACTCGATATAAACAGGACGTCTTTCCGTGATGCACTGTGTCAGCGCATAATCTATCAGCATTGGCGCAAGATGAGGGCTGTCGATGCGGACGGTAGCGGCGGTTATGTATTCGAACACCTGACGATCCGTTTCCCGCCCGCTGATGAAGTGGTGCGAACTGTAGCCGGTTTGTTCGAATGTCAGCGTTTTCTGGATGCTTGGCGCACCGTTGATCAGGACGACCGGCACTTTCTCGACGTAAGATCCGGCGATCGCATTTGTTGCGCAAAGCGAGCCTGCGGAATAGGTGACGCACAGCGCACCAATTCCTTTCAGTCTCGCATAGCCGTCGGCCGCATAACCGGCATTCAGTTCATTCACCTCTTCGATGACCTGAATATCGCTTTTTTCGACATAGCTGTTCACCCATTCGATCGAATAATCGCCCGCCACGGAAAACAGGTGCCCCAGGCCTAGTTCGCGAAGTCTATCGACCAGATATTGCCCAACCGTGTATGTATCGCCCATGTTCCAACGGCTCCCCTGTTGACGAGAATTGACGAATATTAGAACTCGCTCGCGTTATCGAATAAGCGCGGTATGTATATGTCGAATATTCCGGGGCATTTTCGTTCGGGAAATCTTTCCAGCAGGAAGCGCTTGAAAGCATCATTGGTGAGTCCGTTGCCGGCGGCCTCCATGGCGACGGACAAATACTCTATATTTTTGGCAACCTCGTTTTTGTCAGCCGGAAAGCCGTGACCGGGAAGGAACAGCTCATAGTCGGACAGCAGCATGCCCTGCAAAATCCCGATCCAATGCTCCATATATTTCGTCAGATAAAGGTGCGTTCCGCTGTAGATCAGGTCTTGCGCAATAAAAACGCCGACATCAGGAAGACCTATGGTGAGGAGAAAATCGATCTCCGTATCAACGACTTCATCAAATACGTATTTGACACCGTCGATGATCTCGTGGCCGGCACGGACGGTTTTTTCGGGAATTACCAAGCTCGTCGGAGCGAGGTTGCCCAGTTTCCAATGGTCATTCAGGGAATCCTGCCCATGCTGCCTCAGGAACTCCTTCGTTTCCGACAGTGCATGAATCGGAATGTCGCTGAATGCGGCTCCCAGGCCGAACCAATGGTCGGGGTGCCTGTGCGACAGGTAAATCCGGTCGATCTCCTTGCCGATACTGTCGGCATAGGCCCTGAATTGCAGCGCATAGGGAACGAGGAATTGCCCATCGACAAGAACAAGCTTGTTCCTGCTCTCGATGATGTGCGTCGCATTGGCGATATTGTCATCCGTGAAAGCCGAAATGAAAGTATGAATACGGACATCGCCTGCTCGCCTGACGATTTTAATGGGCTCCGGCAATTGGGCCACCATCGGTATCTCCCTGTTTGAAGGTCGTTGACTGAGGTTTGACGTTCACCCGGGCATGGCGGAGATTTGATTCCCCAGCATTCGCCGGCTGTTTCCAACATTTGCGCGCCGGAGCGCCATCACGGATGAGATCGACGACCGTGGGACGCGATCTTTTCCTCCAATGTCCTCAGGGCGGTGCGCGCAACGTCGTAGGCGCTGTCGACATCAGCCTCGGGCGCGTCCTCGCCGGGCCGCCAGAAGCGTCTGCGCGTCATTCGCATCGAGCTCTCGAAGGGGGGAATCGCGTTGAAGACTTCGACGAGATAAGGGCCGGAATAGACCGGTACGATTTCGTCCAGCATGATCTCCCAGGGAATCCAGCTATCGCTGACAGCGCCCCGGTCCGGCGCTGAGATATGAACGTAATTCAGCCGGCTCTGCTGTGCTGCCCGGGCGACATTTTTCCTGAAGATTGCCGGCCCCTGGCTTTCCATCACGACCTGGGCTGTATCGATCGTGACGCCACAGACCGGAATGTCGGCGCTTTCGAGAAAATCCAGCGCTTCCGAGACCATTGTCGGCCCGGGCGTTTCCCAATTCTTGACGGGTTCGATGGCGAGCTTCACCCGCTTCTCGGCGGAATATTGCGCCAATTCTCGGAAGATGGAGGCCGCCGCCGCGTATCGCGGCTTCATCCAATCCTGAAGCGCGTCGCTCCATATCCCTTCACCGTCATCCGTCAGCGGAAAGATGCCATAGGGGTAAAGGAACGGCCCTGACATGATCGTATTCTCGCCGCCCAGCACCGAGGTGATGTCGACGCGGGACTTGAGATAGGACAATGCCTGCTTACGCTGTTCCTCGTAGGGCGAGGTCGGATCGAAGCTTCGCGTGGTCCCCACATTGGTTGTGAACTTCACATCCCGGAAGCCGGCCCGATCGAACGCTCGTCTGAGGCTGATATAGCTTTCGACCTCAGCGTGATGATCGGCATGGGCCGGTCCTGGGGCGATATGCACATCGAAGCCGGTGTAGCCGATCTCGGTGAGAGCTTCCAGATGTCTGACGAGAACCTGGGTATAGGCAGCGTCATTCGGCCTCAAGTCCGCTGTAAACATAAAGAAGCTGAAATATATATCTCGCCTGCGTGCCTCTTCCATCTTCATCACTCCAGCTGTGGCTATCCAGTAATGCGTGGTTCAGGGTGATGTCTCGCCCGGCATTGTGATGAGGCGAGATCCGTCCCCGCCTCCTTCACATTGTCATCGGGGCGAAACAAACGGTCCGCGCCGGGCTACCATCCAAGCAGCTTGCGCAGATATTCGCGGCCCATTTTCGCGTATTGCAGCGGATTGGCCTTGGCCGGGTCCTGCTCTGCCTCGATGCAGATCCAACCGGCGAAATCCGCCTCGGCCAACGCATCGAGGATTTCCGGAAAGGTTTCTATGGAGCCGTCGCCCGGCACGGTGAAGATCCCCGCCTCGATCCCTTGCTGAAAGGACAATTCTCTGTTGTGAATGTTCTTAACCACCTCGGCGCGAATGTCTTTCAGGTGAACATGCTTGATGCGGTGGGCGTATTTTCTGGCCAGCGCCAGCGGATCGACGCCGGCGGCCGCCTGGTGCGCGGTATCGAGAAGCATGTTGACCAGGCGAGGATCCGTCTCGTCCATGAGCCGGTGGATCGCTTCCGTCTTCATCACCCCGGTTCCGAGATGCGGGTGATAGCAGAGCCGGCGGTTGCGGGCCCTGGCCTTCTCTCCGGCTGCGTGCAGGCCTTCGATCAGCTGTTTCCACTGGTCCTCGGAGAATTCGGGGCAATTGGGAAACAGGGCGACCGGAAGCGGATTGACCGCTCCGCCAAATTCGGCGACGACGAGATCGGCCCTGCGCGGATCGTCGCTGCCGCCTTCCATGGCTTCGAGGAAGTCGAGCTGAGCATCGACGCTTTCAAGCGTGTGACGATTCATCGCCTTGATGGTGAAGTAAGTGCTCACCCAAGGCTCCGAAATCCGCAATCCCCTGAGTTCGAGGACGGGGCGCAAGATTTTCGGATCCGTCGGATATTTATGGCCGACGCCGCACCCGACATAGCCGGCGAGCGCCATTTCACTCAGAGCCTGCTCGTAGGGGATGCCGATGTCGATATTGATGAAATCGTCATTCCACCAGAGCGTGGGGATGACGCCGAGCCAGACCTTAGCGGGCGTCAATCGATGCAGATAATTCGTCATGGCGTTGATCCAGTTCTTTGAAGACAAGCGGAAGTGGCGTCAGGTCAGGTTTTGGAACGGGGGCCGGAGCCGGAATTTTCGGTGGAAAGGCCCAGGAGCCGAAACCCTGCCCCTTGGCGCCCGCAGGGTGAGCTCCGATCGCCTTCCAGAGCAGACCCTCGATATAGGCATCGGGAGAAACGACGAAGGTGGTATTCGCAGGCCTGGGGCCAAAGCGCTCCGTCCAAGCGGAGGGCAGCTCGAACCAAGTGCCGGAATACCAGAGCTTGATCAGCGCGCGGGCGACGTCTCCGAGCAATTCATTGCCGAGGATGGTCGTGCGCAGGGCGTGGATACGGGCCTCACTTTCCGGCGGTGGCAAGGCGGTGAAAGCGGCCAGCAGCGCGTCGGTGATCTCGCTGCCGACCACCGTGTCGAGCGTGGCGAGATAGCGTTCTGCCAGGCCGGTTCCCAACAGATCGAAGTAGGAGAAGGCCGTCAATTCGACGGAAAGGCCCAGAAAGGGCTCGAAACGGCTGCTCATGCGTTCACCTCCGCCTGCCGGGTGACGGCTGGCTGTCTGATGCCGCCGGGGATCTCATAGGTGGGGCTGCCGTTCTTGCCGGGATGCCCCGGCAGCGGATTGCGGATGAGTTCGAGGATCATGTTGCGGAATTCGAACATCATCGGAACGGCTTCCAGCAGCAGGTTTGGCTGGCCGTTATAGGCACGCGTCAAAAGCTGGAGAAATTCGCCATAGCGGGTGTTGAAGGCGATCGCCGCCTCACGCAGTTCCGAACCTTCGTGTATATCTTTTACTTTCAGGTTCTCTTTTATGGGATAGGCGCCCTCCCAATCGACCTGCAGGTGCGGACCTGTGGGCTGGCCGGGCTGGTCGCCCTTCTGGTAGTAGCGGCCTTTGACCAGCTCCTCGAAACGATAGTAATGGGCCAGTTCGTGGTCGTCACCGTCGTAGATACCGCCGCCGTCGCCCTCACCCTGTTCGATGATGAGCTCGATGGCTTCCTGGGCGCTTTTCAGATCGGTGACGGGAAACAGCTCGCCGCCGCCGGAGTAATAATATTCCGAAGTGATCTGGCGCGACCTGTCGCCGGTAAAGATGGTTGTGCCCGCCCCATGCGCTTCGGCTTCCAGATATTTGATGCCTTCCGCAATGGCCGAGTAGAACTCGCCGATACTGTAGAAATGGAGGTCCTCATGCCTCGGATGGCTGGCAAGCGCGGTGATATCGGCGGGAGTTTTGCGGTACATCAGGCCCTTGCCGACGAGATGTTCAGGACGCTGGGCCGGCCGCTCGATTTTCAGGAAAGTCGCCAGCGCCTCACGGCCGAATGCCTGGATACCGACCCTGAAATCGGTCTCACCGTCCGGCAGGGCGGCCGGATAGCTGGCGACGAAGTCCGGCCTGACAAGATCCGGCTTACCGCCGATGGCATTGAGAATATTGGCCGCGATCGTCAGATGCAGCATTTCTTCCACGACGATTACGCGCAGAACCTGGGTCGCGTCCTGGTTGATGCTGGGCTTGATCGAGTAAAGCGCCGTCAGATACGGAGGAATCGTCGCATGTTCGAGCTGCATCGCCCGGTAGAGAAACTCTTTCAGCTCATCGAGCGTCTTGATGCTATAGGAATCCATGCTCATGCTCCGTGAAAGATAAAATGGGTGCACCTGCCGGCTTCGTGTCGCATCGGCTCGTTCCGCGCAGGGGATGCCGGTCTTCGTTCAATGCAGAGACTTCAGAATGTCGCGACCGCTGCGGAAGCACATGGCGGCCAGCGTCAAGGTGACATTGGCCGTGCCGATCGTCGGCATGCTGCCGCCGCCCACGAGATAGAGATTTTCGTGGTCCCAACTGCGCTGGTTTTTGTCCACGACGGAATTGGTCTTCGTCGTTCCCATGATATGGGTGCCGGCCAGATGATTGCCGCCGCGGATCGCATAGCCTTGTCCCTCATAGGCCACATAGCCGTAATCGCTGGGGTCGTACTGGGTATGATCCTGCGCGCCCAGGCGCGCAAAGACGGTGCGCGCAAACTGGCGGCCATAGGCGGCGCCCTTCATGGTATATTCCGGAACCGTGAAGGACAGGATGGGCCGCATGTTGCCCAGAGCATCGGTATATTGCGGATCCACCGTGATGCGGTTGCTGTCGACGGGCATGACCTCGATCATGAACGCCAGCAGCAACTGCCGCGAAACCTGGTCGACCATGCCGCGCCGAAGATCGGCCCCGTAGAGGTTGCGATCATCCACCAACTCCAGAAGGTCGGAGGTCGGCGCACCCGTGGCCCAACCCCAGCCGTCGTTATGGATATCGATGGCGAAGGCGGCCTGCTTTTCCCGGAAGGGGCCGTCCCGCAGGTCGACGATACCGCCCGTCGAACTGGTTCCGCGCATTGTGCCGCAGATCTCAGGCATCAGCGCCCAGTTCAGCAGGTAGGCGTGGTCCATCAGATTGCGTCCGACAAGACCGCTGGTGCTGCGCAGGCCGGAGGCCAGCATGAGACGCGCCGTTTCGATGGCGCCTGCCGCAAGCACGAAAACCTTACCCTTCACGGTGATGGTCTCATGGGCCGGTGAGGCCGGGTCCTTGTAAATCTTGACCTCGAGAGAGCGGACTTTCCCGCTATCCGGATCGATGTTGACCTTCGATGCGACCGCCTGCGGTAACATTTCGACAAGCCGCTCGCCGCCTTTCCCGTTTACCGCGAACGCCTTGGCAAGCGTTTTGCCGGAGTGGTAGCGCGCTTGCACGGGACAGAGCGGTACGCAGTTGGTGTTGCCCTGGCAGCGACCGCCCTCTTCGACCTGATGCGTATCGACCGCGCCGATTGGACGGTAGCCCTTCCCACCGTCATAGGCCGGGTTTGGTATGCCGTTGCGCCCCTGCGGAAAGGGCCTGACCTTCAGGGGATAGGTCTTGTCGTAAAGTTCGACGCTGGTGCCCTCGATGCCCTTGTTGACCTGCTGATCCAGATAGGAAAGCGGCAGGCCGCGCATGGGAAAGACATAGTCGTCCGGGAAGGTCTGCCCGAGATATTGCTGATCTTCGACATTCGCCGATACGCCGATTTCCCGCTCGGCCAGGCGGTAATCCTCCTCGACTTCCTCAAAGCTCAGCGGCCAGTCCAGCCCGTGGCCGAAAAGCGTGCGCGTTTTGAAATCGGAGCGAAGCAGACGGGGCGTTTTCGCCTCCCAGTGCATGGTCGTTCCGCCGAAAATACGGGTATATACCGTATCACTGACATAAGGGCCGGATTGAACGATATAGTTCGAGCTATCGGTTTCCCCCGCCTGCAGCTTGCGAAGCTGCGGGCTGCGGGGTATGGCCGCGTTCGCATTTAGCGGAAAGGGCGACTGGTTGTCCTTCGAGGCTGCCGAATAGAAGGTCGTCAGTAGATTGTCGTAGCCTGCCAGAGTGACATTGGAACCGGTTCCGGCTTCAAGGATAAGGACACGTTTGCCCGCTTCCGCAGCCTGCTTGGCAATGATTGCTCCGGAAATGCCGCTGCCGACGATCACGATATCGTAGTCGCCAGACTCTGCGACGGTCTTGGCATCGGCTCTTATTGCCGATTCGAGGGGAAAAAGCACTTTGGTCCTCCATTAATCCCGGAAAGCCGATCAGGGCTTTGCGAACCATGCCGTTCTGGACTCGATCGAGATTTCAGGCCCTGCGGCCTTCAATCGTCATGATTTCGGGCCGCGAGAGTTTCGGGGCTTGGACTTGGCGGCCGGCGCGGCGGCGCGGGCTCTGACTGCCGAGAGGAAGGAGGCATAGCTCCAGGTCAGATTCCGGACGCTTTTCTCGTAGCCAACGGTTCCATCGAACTGTTCGCTCAGCTCATAGTGATCGCTGTGATAGACGATGGCGCGCAGCATGGCGTCAGACGAAGCCCGCAAGGCAGCCGACGCATCGGCGGCGCTGCTGGATGCGCCAAGTCCCAGTTCCGCGAAGAAGGGTTCGGAGAACTGATCGAGGGGGATGGCGCCGCTGGCATCGATGGCATTGGCAAGCCGATATTGAAACTCGGCGAAGTTGGCGGTGCACAGAGCCCAAGGATGCCCGCCGGCAACCGGAGCCGCCACATCGCCATCGTAATAGTCGCCCGGATAGCGCCCGAAGAGTGGTCCGAGCCCGTTGGCCGCGTCGGCGCCATTGACCGGGTAATAGGTCGAAGACGAAGGATCGGCCCACTGGCGCCGCAGGATGGCCGCCGTTGCCAGAAGCTTGGTATCGGTTGGCTCGATCCCGCCATAGCAGACCGAAGAGACGATATCGATGTTCGCGTCGTAACCGGCTTGCTCCGCGGCATCCAGAATGCTCACATAGAGCTGCCCGTTCCAGTGGGTTGCCAGCTGGGTTTCCAGCCAGGAGATGGCATCCGATACCCCGGCAGGCACCGCAATGCCGATCGTGTTTGTGGAAACTTCGCGGAAAAAGCGCAGCTGTACGGCTCTTGCGAAAAACGAATACCCCTCATACTCCTCCCAGAGATTTGTGGTCTTGTTCTGGTAAACTTCGAGAAGATAAGCGAGGTTGGCCTGGACCAGTTGTTTGGCGATCGTCTGCGTGGCGCCATCCAGCTGATCGAACAGGGTCAGGATCGCAATCGACTGAATGGCCGGCCCGTCATTCTGCTCCGACCACGGGCGAACCTCGCCGGTGATGGTGAAGCAGGCGTGGCCAAGTGTGACGGTGTCGGAATTCTTCGCATTCGCTTGGCAGAGCGCGGCGAACTTCACATAGTCGACCAGGCTTGGCAAAATTCCGCCCGGAACGGGCAGCAAGCCGGCAAGCGCGATCTCGATCGCCGTAATCGCCCCGTCGCGGACCCAGTTGAAAACATAGTCCTGGTCCACACCCGGCGTGTTCGCTGGATAGGAGGGTGCGGCGATGACGCAGCCCGGGGCCGAAAAGACGCCGGGCGATGTGGGATCCTCGATGACATAGCCATCGCTGGTGATGTTGCGCATCATCAGAAGAGAAAAATAGCGTGACAATGCGACCAGATCGGTCTGCGCGAAGGCAGGCCGTGGTTTGACCGTAGGCGCATTGGCGCCGATATGGGCCGGGTTCGCACCCGTCATTGACTGACTCCAAAGCGCAACTGTCATTGACTGACTCCAAGATCGGTTGAGACTTGCCGGGTCCAGATCGAGAAAATTCCGAACCCGGATGAGCGAAATATTGCGGCCGAATGGGCGGCGAGCGTGAACACAAGGTCTCTGCGGAGGGCTGGGTGGTTGGCCATCCTGCCCTTGCTGCAATTGAACCTTTAGCTAGAAAGATCGTCGACGATCTGCCATTTAGCAACCTGAAGCCGTTGAGCTCAGGTCAATTAATCTCGGAGAATTGCGCTTGGCGTTACGCATGCTCCGGCGGGATGGATTCGACCAGGCCGACGAGATTGGACCGTGTTGCCGCAGACCGGTTGCGCAACGCCAGAACCATTTGCAATTCCGTGGCGGAGATCGCGCTGTTCCTATGCCAGTCCATCGTGCCGCGCCCGAGCAACAGCCAGTCGAGGGAGACATCCAGCAGGTCGGCGAGCGCGCAGGCGCTTTCCAGCGAGGTATGTCCGCCATTCTGCCAGCGTGAGACGGCGGCGACGGACACGTCCAGTTCGGCCGCCAGGGCGTGAACTTTCCGGAACTTGCCGCGGGATATCGCCTCTCGAATACGTCTGCCGCGCGCCATGTCATGGGTCATCAACAATCCTCCCCGTTGTTGCGTCAAATTACCAAGAGCTTCCGATCGACGAACATCAGAAACTTCTTATGGAAGGGAAGGCAAAGCCAAGCACCGGTCAACCTGGTGAAATATCCAGATTGCTCCCGCTCGGCCTCCTGTTGTGAAACGTCAGCACATCAGGAGGGACGGATATGTTGCGGATACTCACCAAAGACATGCTCGAGACCGATCGAGGTGCATTTGATGAAATGTTCCGGGCTCGCGCCGCCGTTTTTCGCGATCGGCTGGGATGGCAGGTCGATGTCCGGGATCAATGGGAGAGGGACCGATACGACGAGGCCGAAGATCCCGTCTATCTCGTCACGCAACGACCTTCCGGCACGCTGACGGGTTCGCTGCGCCTGCTGCCGACCACCGGAGCGACGATGCTCAAAAGCGAGTTCCGGCATTTCTTCGATCAGCCTATCGACGTCGATAGCCCGACGACCTGGGAATGTACCCGCTTTTGCCTTCATCCGCATGCCGGACACATTGAGCAATCGCGCGCAGTCGCCACGGAACTGCTCTCAGGGCTTTGCGATCTTGCCCTCGACACCGGTATCGAGAGCATTGTCGGCGTCTATGACGCCGCGATGGTTGCTGTGTACCGGAGGATCGGCTGGAGGCCGATGCCGCTTGCCCGATCCCGGCCCGAGATCGGCAAGCTGTATGTTGGCCTATGGGATGTGACGGCGGACAATTGTCGGACACTGCGGGCCAACCTGTCCCGACTTCTGGAGCAAGCCTCTTCCTATAGTGCCGGAGCCCTTGTCGATGGCGGCGTGGGGTAAGCTCAGTCGCGGTCCCGCCGCCCAGCATAGGAGATCTCGCGAGCTCTTTAACCTGTTCTTCACATCGCGTCATGGTTGCCAAAAAAGTATCTGTTCTCGGTAATCGCGAAATGTTACCATGGCGAGCAGTTATGAAACAACGCAATCACGAGTCCATCTCATGCTGAGCAGTTCTCGTTTTTTCTACTGTCTGGACCGGATCTCCGCATCGCCGACATTGCAGGATCTGGAAGCAGCGCTGGATGAAGTCCGCCACATCTATGCGATATCGCATATGGTTTTGCACGTGACCCGCTCATCGGGGGCGACGGTCAGCAATCCATTGCTGATGCTGACCTACCCGCCCGAGTGGGTGAAGCAATATCGTGCCCGGGATTACTTCAGCATCGACCCTGTCGTACGTCTCGGCCGACGTGGCTTCCTGCCCGTAGAGTGGTCTGCGTCCAAATGGGATTCGGGCAAGGCCTATGGCTTCTTCAAGGAGGCGATGGCCTACGGCGTCGGCCGGCAAGGCGTTACTCTGCCGGTGCGGGGACCTCAGGGGGAGCGATCGCTGTTTACGGTGACCTCCAATCACCCCGACACCTATTGGCGGCAGTTCCGTATGGACAGCATGCGCGACCTCCAGTTTCTCGCCCATCATCTCCATGACAGGGCCATGGTGCTGGCCGGCATGAGGGAGATTGCGGATGTTCCGCATTTGTCGCGCCGCGAACTGCAATGTCTGGAGATGACGGCCAGCGGCTTTCTGGCAAAGCAGATTTCCGCCCGGTTGTGCATTTCGATCAGTGCGGTGCAACTCTATCTCGCCTCGGCGCGCCGGAAGCTGACCGTTGCCACCACGAGCGAGGCGGTCGCCAAGGCCACGGCGCTGGAGTTGATCTAGGCTAGCGGATGGCGGTTCAGCGCCTGCCCCGCGTGCGCGTCGCCAGAACATTGCGGATCGAGAAGCTGGAATGAATCCGGAGGACGCCGGGCAGGGTCGACAATATCTCCTTGTGAATCCGTTCGAACTCGCCCGCACTGGCAACCTCCACGCGCAGCAGGTAGTCAGATCCGCCGGTCATCAGAAAACATTCGCGGATTTCCGGATGCCGACGCACCGCCGCTTCGAAGCGATCGAGATGATCCTCCGTCTGCCGTTCGAGGGTGATGTTGATGATCACGGCGATCGTCTCATCCGCATTGCCGGTATCCACCAGCGCCGTATAGCCGCGAATGACGCCTGATTTTTCCATGATCTTGATGCGTCTGAGGCAGGCCGACGGCGAAAGCCCAATCTCGGCGGCGAGTTTGGCGTTGCTCATGCGCGCGTCAAGACGCAACAGCCTGAGGATAGCGCGGTCGACCGTGTCGAGGGCGGGCATGACGGTTTCCTTCACATCTTGGCTGATTATGCGAATAATGTGCAGTATGCGCAATATTAAGCGACAAAATCATCGGCAATTTCGCTCATTATTTCATAAGCTGCTGATATCGAGATGGGGTGGACATGGATAGCGATATTTTGGTTTCCCGCGCACGCACCGCTACGATCACGCAGGGAGCCACGGGCTATCTGACGATCGATCTTGCCGCGCTCGGCCGCAATTATTCGAAGCTTGCATCGATGCTGGCGCCGGTCCGCGCGGGAGCCGTCGTCAAGGCCGATGCTTATGGCCTCGGGGCTGAGCGGGTCGCCCAAACGCTCTACGATCAGGGGTGCAGGCATTTCTTCGTCGCCCAGTTCGTCGAGGCCGTAAGGCTGCGGCCGGCCCTTGCTGAGGGTGCTCAGATATTCGTGCTGAACGGCTTGCAGCCCGGCAACGAGCTCGCCTGCGCCGAAAGCGGCATTATTCCGGTTCTCAATTCGCTCGCGCAGTGGCGGCAATGGTCGGCGACGGCGCGTCGGCTGAAGCGCAGCCTGCCGGCCGTTTTGCAGTTCGACACCGGCATGTCGCGGCTCGGTTTTCCCTGGGAAGAGCGAGCCGAATTGGCGGCAGCCATCCGCGACGGCGTCAATGTCGAAATCCTGTTCATCATGAGCCACCTGGCCTGCGCCGACGAGCTGGAGAGCAGCCAGAACGGCGAACAGATTGCCGAGATGGCGCGCATTGCCGATGAATTTCCCGGCTTCGATATCTCCTTCGCCAATTCCGGCGGCGTCTTTCTCGGCGATGCCTATCATGGTGTGCTCGCCCGCCCGGGCATCGCCCTTTATGGCGGCGCACCGAATGCCGGCGGTAACAACCCGATGGAACCGGTCGTCAGGCTGGATGTCGCGGTCGTGCAGACGCGCACCGTACCTTCAGGCGCCAAGATCGGTTATGGCGGCGCGCATGTGACGCGCAGGCAAACCCGCCTCGCCACCATCGCCGCCGGTTACGCCGACGGCCTGCCGCGCAGTCTCGGCGACCGCGGCGCCGTTTATCACAAGGGCATCCGTCTGCCGATCGTGGGGCGCGTGTCGATGGACAGCACGACCGTCGACATCACGGCTTTGCCCGAAGGGGCGCTGAGCCTCGGCAGCCTCGTCGAAGTGCTTGGTCCCAACCAGACGCTCGATGACGTGGCTGGCGATGCCGGAACGATATCTTACGAAATACTAACCGGTCTGGGCGATCGTTACGACAGGCAATATTGCTGAGAGCCGGCCGGCATTGTTCTTGAGGAAATCATGAAAGTCATCGTTCTGGGTGCCGGCATCGTCGGCGTCACATCCGCCTATCAGCTGGCCAAATCAGGTCATGAGGTTACCGTCGTCGACCGGCAATCGGGGCCGGCGCTGGAGACGAGCTTTGCCAATGCCGGCGAGGTCTCCTTCGGTTATTGCTCGCCATGGGCTGCCCCCGGCATTCCTGCCAAGGCCATGAAATGGCTGGTCATGAAACATGCGCCGCTCATCCTGCGCCCGAAACTCGACATGGCCATGCTCGCCTGGATGACGAGGATGCTGTCCAACTGCACCTCCGAGCGTTACGCGATCAACAAGAGCCGCATGCTGCGCCTTGCCGATTACAGCCGCATCGCGCTCGCCGAGCTTCGCGCCGAAACCGGAATCGCCTATGACGAACGCATGCAGGGAACCCTGCAGCTGTTCCGCACGCAGCAGCAGCTCGATGCCTCGGCGAAAGATGTCAAGGCGCTGGCAGCCGACGGCATTCCCTATGAGGTGCTGGACCGGGACGGCTGCATCCGCGTCGAACCGGCGCTAAGGCACGTGCGCGACAAGATCGTCGGCGGCCTTCTGACGCCCAAGGACGAGACCGGCGACTGTTTCAAATTCACCAATGCGCTGGCCGCCAAAGCCGAAGCGCTCGGCGTCCGCTTCGCCTACGGCACGACGATCAAGGCGCTGGACGTCGAAGCCGGCCGGGTGCGTGGGGTCGTCACCGCTCGCGATCCCGATCGCGAGCGCGAACGGATGAGCGCGGACGCGGTGGTGGTTGCGCTCGGCAGCTATTCGCCACTGCTGCTCAAGCCGTTCGGCATCAGCCTGCCGGTCTATCCGGTCAAGGGCTATTCGCTCACCATCCCGATCACCGACGCCTCGCGCGCGCCGGAATCGACCGTCATGGACGAAACCTACAAGATCGCCATCACCCGGCTCGGCGAGCGCATCCGCGTCGGCGGCATGGCTGAAATCTCGGGCTACACCAACGATCTCGGCCTCGCCCGCCGCAGCACGCTCGAGCATTCCGTCACCGATCTTTTCCCCGGCGGCGATGTGTCCAAGGCCTCCTTCTGGTCGGGTCTGCGCCCGATGACACCGGATGGCACGCCGGTCATCGGCCCCACGAAGATCGTCGGCCTCTTCCTCAATACCGGTCACGGCACGCTCGGCTGGACAATGAGCACCGGTTCGGCAAGGCTCATCAGCGACCTCGTCGGCGCCCGTACGCCTGAGATCGATGCGCGGGATCTTGCGGTCAGCCGCTACGCGTGAAATCCCGCCGAGGTAACGCAAAAAAGAACAGATTTTATTGGAGAGAATCGATTATTACTCGCTGGAATAGTCGTGAGGTCGTGAATGTCCGTTAGTTCCGATAGGCACTTCCTTTATCCGGCAGTGCAAAGCCCGTCGTTTTCGGAAACGGCATACACCGGAACAGACCCGGATGCCCTGTCGGAAATATTGTCGTCATCGGCCTCTCCGATCAAGGTTGCGGCGCAAGCCAATGCCTCCATTGCATATCGATGCAATTTCGTCTCGGCGGGAAATCTGTCCATAGCCGACTGCGCCTATGAGGGCGCGATCTCGCTCAGGCGGGAGGCGCCGACTAGCAAAGTGATCATATTCCTGCCGGTGGAGGGAGATGCGGTCTTCGATGCCGGGCAGGAGCCGATCCATTCAGGTCCAGGTCGCGGCACCATTCTGGGAGCAGGTCGCGCCACCGGCGCCCAACTGCTCGGCCCTCGCCGTCATCTCGGTTTGTTCGTCGATCAGGAGAGGATCAACCGGCATCTCACCCATATGTTCGAGCGAACGATCACCGGTGACGCCGATTTTCATCCCCATATCGGTCTGACGGCCGGCCCGGGGCTGTTGTTGCAACAACTCGTTACGAATCTGTATCGCGGACTTGGCGGGGGCGGGCTGTTGCAGGAGTCGCCGCTGGCCGTCAGCGCGCTTTGCGACGCGACGGTCTACCTGCTTCTCGAGGCCTTTCCGCATCGCTATTCGAACGAGCTGACGCTTCCAGCGCCGGCGCCGACTCCGCGCCATGTGAAATGGGCCATCGATTTCATGCATGCGCACATCGCGGAGCCGATCTCGCTCAGCGAGATCGCGACGGCAGCCAAGGTCAGCATTCGGACTTTGCAGCAAGGTTTCCGGCAATTCAGGAATACCACCCCGATCGCCTACCTCCATGAAATCCGAATGGCCGCTGCCCATCGCGACCTGCTCGAATCCGGTGCGAAGCAGGCCGTCGCCGATATCGCGCTCAGATGGGGATTTACCCATCTTGGCCGTTTCGCCGCCGAATACAGGAAGCGCTTCGGTCAACTGCCATCGCAGACCTTGAAGCGCTGAACTCCGCCTCGGCGTGCCGGATGGTTCCATCGGCGACGGACCGAGCATCCGATCGCCGACGGGAATTGCGGGCGCCGGATGCAGATCTAGGCCGCGCGTTTCAGGGCATCCCCAAGCGTCGAGACGAGCGTGTCGATCTGGTCCTTCTCGATGATCAGCGGTGGAGACAGGGCGATGATGTCGCCGGTCACACGGATCAGCAGTCCCTTGTTGAAGCAGTCGACGAAGACGTCGTAGGCGCGTGTTCCGGGAGCGCCGTCACGCGGCGCCAGTTCGATCGCGCCAACCAGTCCGAGGTTGCGGATGTCGGTGACGTGCGCGAGGCCTTTCAGTGAGTGGAGGGCTTCCTGCCAATATTCTGCCAGCTCGGCTGCGCGGGTCAGCAGCCCTTCTTCCTCATAGATTTCGAGGGTCGCGAGCCCGGCTGCGCAGGCGACCGGGTGGCCGGAATAGGTATAGCCGTGGAAGAGCTCGATCGCATTTTCCGGTCCGACCATCAGCCCGTCATAGACCTTGCGGCTGGCAAAGACCGCGCCCATGGGAACGGCGCCGTTGGTGAGGCCCTTCGCCGTGGTGACGAGATCGGGTACGACGCCGAAGTAATCGACCGCGAAAGGTGTGCCGAGACGGCCGAAACCGGTGATGACCTCATCAAAGATCAGCAGGATGCCGTACTTGTCGGCAGTGGCGCGCAGCTTCTCCAGATATCCCTTCGGCGGCAGGACAACACCCGCCGACCCCGACATCGGCTCGACGATGACGGCTGCGATGGTTTCAGCGCCGTGCAACTGCACCAGGCGCTCGAGATCATCCGCCAGTTCGACGCCATGGGCGGGAAGCCCCTTCGAAAACGCGTTGCGCCCGATGTCCAGCGTATGGCGCATGTGATCGGCCGGGATCTGCGGGAAGACCCGCCGATTGTTGACGAGACCACCGACGGAAATGCCGCCGAAGCCGACACCGTGATAGCCTTTTTCGCGGCCGATGATCCGGGTGCGCGTACCCTGGCCGATGGCGCGCTGATAGGCGATGGCGATCTTCAGAGCGGTATCGACCGATTCCGAACCTGAGCCGGTGAAGAAGACCCTATCGAGCTCGGCGTCAGCCCCGCCCGGTGCGTTGGCGGCGAGCTTGGCGGCGAAGTCGAAGGCGATCGGATGCCCCATCTGGAAGGTCGGCGCATAGTCGAGCGTGGCAAGCTGCCGCTCGACCGCCTGGGCGATCTTCCTGCGGCCGTGGCCGGCGTTGCAGCACCAGAGCCCAGCGGTGCCGTCCAGCACCCGATTTCCATCGACGTCGGTGTAATACATCCCTTCGGCAGCAGCCAGCAGGCGCGGCGCGGCCTTGAATTGCCGGTTGGCGGTGAACGGCATCCAGAAATTTTCGAGTACGGGCGCGTTCGTCTTGCTGATCTGGTCCATCCTGGCCTCCTTTGAAATCGCCTGGAGAATGGCAATTTCCATCCTTCAAACAAGTCCTTTTCTTTGGTGATGCAAGTTATTGAAATTCAACAACGAACAAGATAGTTTTTGCGATATTCTGGACAACGCAAACGGATCCATCATGTCAGTCGACATCGGCAGCCGCCTTCGCCATCTGCGCCTCGCCCACAAGCTTTCCCAGCGTGAGCTCGCCAAACGCACCGGTGTGCCGAACTCGACGATCTCACTGATCGAATCGAACGCCTCCAATCCTTCGGTCGGAGCGCTGAAGCGAATCCTCGACGGCATTCCGATCGGGCTGGCGGAGTTCTTTGCCTTTGAACCGGAGCGTCCGAAAAAGGCCTTCTACGCCGCCGAGGAACTGGTGGAGATCGGCAAGGGTGCCATTTCCTACAAGCAGGTCGGTGAAACCCTGTTCGGGCGCAGCCTGCAGATGCTGAAGGAATGCTACCAGCCGGGTGCCGACACCGGAAAAATTCCCCTTGTACACGAAGGGGAGGAGGGTGGGATCGTGCTCTCGGGAAGACTCGAGGTCACGGTCGACGACGAGCGGCGTATCCTTGGACCGGGAGACGCTTATTATTTCGAAAGCCGGCGCCCGCATCGGTTCCGCTGCGTCGGACCGGTGCCCTGTGAGGTTATCAGCGCCTGCACGCCGCCGACTTTTTGACTCAGAAAATGCGCGCAGTGGTTTCGGAAAGATGATTCCGGAGGCGGATCGGTAAGGACCCGCCTCCGGCAGTTGATCTTGACTTAGTCGTTCGCCGATACCTTGACGCCGAGCACCGTAGGAATGGTGTTCGGCGCACCCATGGCAGCACCGACGATCATCGGCACGGGAACGGGCTTTTCCGGAGCGGCGCTGATCGTCAGGCTCTTCGGCCCGTCGAGATAGGTGTTGAGGGCCGCCGATATCTGGTTTTGCAGTTCCGGCATGTTGAGTTGCGCCATCATCATCGGAACCAGCGCCTTCAGCGATTGTGCCAGTTCGTCGCCCGTGACGCCCTGCTTCGCACCGGCATAGTCGAGCGCCTTTTTGGTGATCGAGGCGTCGTCGAAGCGGATCGAGGCGCTGTTGAACGTCAGCTGCTGCATCAGCCCCATCATCGCAAGTCCGGCGGCCTGGTTGGCCTCTTCCTTGTTCGGATTGGCTTCGGCTGTCTTGACCGCCTCCTGCAGCGACTTGATGAAGCCGAGCGTATAACCGGAGAAGTCGACGGCGAAGTTCAGCCGGCCGACATTCTTGAAATCGAAAGCATATTCGTCGAGGACAACCTTGCCGCTTTCGACTTCCCAGCTTCCCTTCATCGTCATGGTGCCGTCGAGCGTCGTCAGTCCGAGCTTCTCGATGGCCTCCTTGGCAGCTGCGTCCTCGACTTGCGACAGGTCGGCCTTGAAGCCGGCGACGTTGGCGTCGTAGGCAAAGCCGCCGGCCTGGCGCCCCATATTTGCCTCGACGGCTTCGATCGCCAGCACATCCTTGCCCTTGATGTTGAGCGCGATCGGCCCGGTGCTGGCGGTTTCATAGAGGAGGATATCGTCCAGCGTCTCGCCGGTCGCATTGGCGGGAATCGTCAGGCCGGTGAACAGAATCTCCTTGGCAGAAAAGCGTCCTCCCTCCTGGCTGATATCGACATCCGGGAAGGAAAGGGTCTTGGCGTAATAGGCGCCGCCTTCTTTTTCCTCAACGCCCTCGAAGGTGAGGTCGCCGATCTTCAGCGTGTCGCCGGGCAGGTTCGCAAATCCCACCTGGACGCCTGTTGCCGTCACCGTGTCGCCGTCGACTTCGGCTTTCTCGAAGGTGATGACCGTGCCGCCCGCGTTGGATGCGGCGCTGAGCTTCTTCATCATATCCGCGCCGTCGAGGGCGAGCGCCGGGCCGGCCAGCGTCAGGAACGCGGTGCTTGCCATCATCAGGTGGAAATTGCGCATAGGCTTCATAGAGATGTCCTTGTGATGAAAGTAGATGCGGGAAATTTATGGAATATGCCCCGCCGCGCTCCGCTCGCAGAGCGGCCGGGACGTCACGGTTCGTCAGATCAGCTAATTGGGGGTGACGCGATCGGGATCGGCCGGAGCCGGCAGGCCGGAGACATTCGGCCACCCCGCCGCTGGGGGCCGGGCGAAGATATTTTCTCTAGCAAAAGTAGTTTTCTGACTCATCGCCAGAGCTAAATTGTATTTTTTCGATTTTTGCAACCGCGAATTTTCGTTGGTGGAGCGGAATCAGTCACGCTTGTCGGCGAGGCCGACGCATTCGAGGATGGTCGTGCGGCAAACACCCGCCTCCCGCAGTAGGCGAGGCTGCGCGCGCCAGTTCTGGTAGGCGATCCGGAATTCTATATCTTTGTAAAAATAGGTCCTGGCTTTTTGTCGCGAGCGGCTCCTGTTCGACGCATCGGCCGTGACCACGACATGGGTGGTTAGCCGCTTGAATTGCCACGGCGGCGCGCGTCGCTCCTTCTCGATCACCTCGACGTGGTAATAGGGATCGTCTTCCCCGGGATCGGGGGCCTTGTGGACGGTGGCCCAACGGTCCGAGGTGAGACGGAGAGAATGATGGCGGAGATGGTCGGTCGCTCCACCGATTCGGCGCGCGCCGAAATCGTCTGGCCTAAAATCGCGGTGACTGTGAAAAGGACGGTAAGGGATTTTCGCCTGGGGTGCACGCGCTTCAGTTGTTGCGGCCCTCGATGCGAGCGAGCACGCCATCGAGCGCTGCGGTCAGCGCAGCAAGGCCGCCCTGCTTGTCGACGTCGGAAAGAACCTGCTCGTTCAATCCGCCCTTGGTGGCGAATTCGCGGCTCAGCGCGCTGAACGGCTCGGTGCCTGGGCTGTTGGCCTTCTGCGCCAGACTTGCGAAAAGCGGCGCGATGTAGGCATTTGCTTTCGGCCTTTCCAGGCCGCTTTTTTCCAGCCAGACGGCTACGGTTTCCATGATGCCGAAATAGGTCGACATCATTGCGCTCGCCGCCGCGAGCAGATCATATTCCTTTTTCGACTTGCACTGGACAGCGGTTCCGAGCGTGTCGAACAGGGCCGCGACGGCGGCATCGGGCGGGAGGATGGCGGTGACGCCTTGGCGCTGCGCGACGAAGGGCAGGGGGATGGCCTGGACGAGGTGCACGTCGGCACCGATCCAATTGAGAAGAGCCTGGCGCTCGGTCGCTGCAACGAGGCTGACGACCACCTGGCCGGTTCTGAACGAAAGCGCCCGTACGACCTCCTCGGCGATCTGCGGCCGGATCGCCAGGAACACCATGTCGCTGCGATCGACGACAGTCTGGTTGTCCCCGGCAATCCTGACGGCGGTGAACTCCTGGGCCAATGTCGCGGCAATGTGCGCGCTCCGCGGCGATACGTGGATCTCGGAGGCGTAGGCCGGTGCGGCTAGAAGCCCGCGAACCATCGCTTCGGTGATCGCGCCGGTGCCGACAAAGCCAATGCTGTTGATCATCACCTTTTTACTCCGCAGCCCGCAGCGGTCCGATTTGGTCGACACGCTGTTGACACACATGGTCGTCAGTCGACACGCAGCCGACAAAGAATAACAGAAGCGGCTGGAGCCGACGAGTGGAACCGTGCGCTTAGCGCACAGCAAAAGTGGAGCGCCGGACACTTTCGAAGTTGATCACGTCCGCCTTGCGGGCGCTGCCCGCATCGCCTGCGGCGATGATCCCGCTTTCGTTTCGGGCGTCTTATGTTTACAAGCGGAGGCTGTAAACATACGACCGAACGGAGGCATCGATCTTGCATATCCTGCGTCGCTCGCTCTTGGGGTCCTTGTGGGCCATGATCGGCTGGAAACCGGCTTTCGCCGGGGAAGCGAGCCCGGAATCGGCGATCCGGGAGGAGGCGTCCTCGGTGACGCCCCGGCATGTTCTGTGTTTCCTCGGGAAGGATCGCGACCTCAGCCGCTTGTCCGAGGCAGCAGCCCAAGCGATTCGGGACTTCGCCGATGGATTCAGCGTCGACGAGGAATATTCGCAGGCAGAACCGGATGATCGCATGAGCCGATCGTTCGATGTCTGCTGGGATCGGGTCGAAGCGGATGTGTGGAACGAGGCGGATGAGAAAGCCGTCGCCGATCATCAGTCCGTCCTCTATGTGCTCGGGCCGAGCATGGCGCAGGCGGAGACGGTGAAGGTGTCGATGACCGCGCTGCGTCTCGTCGAGCGACTGATCGCGGCGGGAGCGGTGGCGGTCAAAGGCGAAAGCGCCGGCATCGCCCATGGCCTCGATCGATGGAGAGCGCTGATCGGCCAAGGTGCGGAGGCGGTGAAAGCGGCAGATCCGCTCGCCCAGCAGCGCATCGGCCGGCTCGCTTTCGCCAAGCGGCCGCTCTCGGCGCGGGGATATCTGGAGAGTGTCGGCTTCCATCTCGTCGGGTTGCCGGAAGTCTATGTGCCGGAGACCGCCGGCAGTGAAAGGAAGGTCGTTGCCATTATGGATGCGGTTGCCGACGAGATTGGCGAGCAGGGGCTCGATCCGACGCTCAAGGCGCGCGGGGCCAGGCTCTCGTTCGATTCCACCTATGAAGTGGACGAGTTCAAGTTCAATCCCTACGGCATCGTCAAGCTCGCCGGGTGAGCCTCGTTCCACTCAGTAAAGGCTGTAGTGATAGTCGTAGCTGCGCAGCCAGAGCCGGGGCTTCTTCGGCCCGTCGAGATTGAGCTGCAACAGATTGCGCGCATGAGCAGTGTCGACGACAGCATGGGAACTCGCGATCGCGGCCAGCAAGATCGGCACGACGGCGGACAATTGCCGTATGCCGCCGGAACCTCTTCCTGCCGTCATTTCAAGTTCCTCATATTCACGATCATGCATTGCGATTCACTGGAAAAGCCGATCCCGCCGAGCGGCCGAAGCAATGCATCATTGTCGGCCCGGCGACAATGATCTGAATGGCGGGCAGCCTGCGGCTCAATTGTATTTGATCGTGTCGCTGACCCTGGGACGCGTGAAGAAATGGTGGTCGAAGCTGTAGCTGTCCATTCCCGTGAAGTTTGAAAAGAATGCCGAGACGGGCGTCGTCAATCGATATTGCACGCGGGTCAGCACCACCTGCACCCCGGTCTCCTGTATCTTTTTCGGTATGTCGATGGCGCTTGCCGTGCCGGAAGCAAGCGGCGAGGTGTTGAACGCGGCCGACCAGTTGATGGTTGCCTTACCGCTGTTGTCGACATCGTTGACCGTGACCATAATAGTCAGCCCGGTGGTTTCATAGGGTTGGAGGATGAAGCTTGCGCCGGAGAGAAGCTTAGCGACGTCGGTCTTCGCCCAGGTGCTCTGCTGGGCGATCATGTCGCTCGTGCTGGAAGCGATCTCGTCTATCTTGCGGCTGACGGTCAGGGCATGGCCGAGATCGACGGTGCCGAACAGCAACACGATCAGGATCGGCAGCACCAATGCGAATTCCACGCCGGAAGCCGCCGAACGGTCGCGGGCGAGCCGGCGGATACGGGAGCTGATGAAGCTGATAAGGGGGAGGCTTCGTTTCATCACCATGTCAGAAGGGCTCGTTGCGGAACAGAGCGGACGATCCGAGGAGATAGCTGCCGTTCGAGAGCTTGGCGCTCGACAGGCTGAAGAAGTTGACGGTGGCTCCCCAGGGCAGGAATGCCTGCACCAGAATGTAGTCGCTGCCCTTGCCGATATCGTAGGTCTCGGTGACGGTGAGGTTGCCGCTGTTGTCGATAGGATCGGCGCTGGTGGCGGAGGACAGGTCGGAAAGCACGCTGACCTTGACGACGAGACCGCTGGAGCAGCTGAAGGCCAGAATCATGTCGTCGCAGATCCTGCTCTTGAATCCGGCCAGTGTGATCTTGGTCGAGGCGACCTCGCCGGTGCGGATCATCCGGGAGATCTTGTGAACCGAAGCGTCCAGCGCGGAGTTGACGAAGAACATCAACGACACTTCGATAATGCCGAATATCATGATGAAGAGCGGCAGGGCCAGGATCGCAAATTCGATCGCGGCCACCCCCTTGCGATCGCCGAGCAGGCGGCGAAACGGCGCAAAGCGTTTTCTTGCGGTCATTGAGTCAGCCGGACGGAAGAGAGGTACTGGGTAAAGAGCGTCGACAGGCCTTCCGTGATCTCAGACGACGACGATGCCGAGATGAACAGGCTCTTCGACGATGCGCAGCCGGCAAGCGCATAGGGGATGTAATCCCGCCGCGTGATGCTGCTCGAAACGCCGCTGTCCATGGTGCCGCCCCAGGTGCTCTTCCAGTTGGCGCTGGCCATGGTCGAGCCGACGGTGGCGTTGTAGCCCCAGTCCGAAGTGATCGGCAGATATTCGGTATAGAGCACCGCCATCGTATTGGACTGGTTCTTCAGATAGCCGCACCACTCGGGATTAAGCGGCGCCACCTTATTCCAGTATGAGCCGGAAATCGCCTTTCCCTTGCTCCATACCACTCCGTCGGTGACCCATTCGCGCTGCGACTGCACGCCGTCCGTCAGCAGGAGAACCAGCTTGAGCGGCGAGCCTGAGGTGGTTCCGTCCCCTCCGGCGCCGACTTTCTGCTTGAGCGTTGCAAGCGATACGTCGAAATAGGTGGCGGCCTTCGAGGTCGAGCTGGTGAGGCCGTAGCTCGCGTCCGCCAAGCGGGTACGCGCCGTATCCGTGCTCAGCGTCGGGGTCAGAACTTCGGTGAGCGTATCTCCCAGGCTGTAGAGTCCGACCTTGATCCGTTCATGATTGGCGTCGGATTCGTCGATCATGTCGAGAACTTCGCGGACGGCGTCGCCGGCGACATCGGCACGCAGTTTTATCTTCTTTTCCGAGCTGTATTCATAGTTGTTGGCATATGTCTTCTTGCCGATCATGTGCGCGTCGCCGGTGTGGCAGGCGAACTGGCATCCGATGCCGGCATACATCGTCGCCTGGCCCGATGTCGTTGCCGCCAGCAGCATCGAGGGCGAGGTGTCGATGACGATATAGACGTTGAGATAGGAGGTGGCCGGTCCCTTGACGGCACTCGCCACGCTGACGTCGACGGTCTCGATGTTGGCGATCTTCATGAAGGTGGTCGGAACGGTGCCGCTCGCCGTCGCCGTGATGTTGTGGTTGGCCGTATCGATCTCGATCTCACCCAACGTGTAGCTGTTGTCCACCTGTGCGTGGAACCAGTCGGAAACCTTCTTCTTGAGAGCGTCCGCGTCCTCGACATTGTCGATCTGTTTGACCGCGGCGATCAGGGCCGCGTCAAGGTCGCTCTGCATTCTCTGCCGGACATTGTAGCTGCGGATGTAGTCGAAGCTCGCGCCGACTGCGACGAGCATCGGCACCAGGCTGAGGGCAACGACGATCGCGACATTGCCGGTTCTGTCGCTTCCGAGACCGCGAAGCGTGTGCAAGCATCGACCCAATGAAGATGAAAAAACTGACTTCAAAAAACCACCAACACGCCGGAATGAAAATCGTGATGGCAAGATGTTTCAACGAAGCTGAAGTCTTTGTTAAATCTTGTGAGTTGCAGCCGCCAGCGGACTGGCGGCGGGCTGTTTGCTGCGCTTATCGTACATCTCTGCGAATTATGGATATTCGTGCCGTACTGCGGTACCGGCCTTCCGTTGCCTTCAGCGCTGCATCAGCAGATCGTGCAGGCGCTTCTGAACCTCGTGCGGCGACATGTTCCTGTTGTTGAAGAAGTCGCCGACCACGGCGATCCAGCCTTCCGACATCTGGGTCGGCATGGCCTGGGACTGGGCGCTGACTTCTCCCTTATGCGCCTTGATCATCTCCAATCCAAGTTTGCCGCAGCGATCGAGTCCTGATGGATCGACATCGGTGCGGACGGGCAAAGAGCCCTTGATCCGGCTGAAGGCAACCTGGTTGTCCCGATCGAGCACCATGCGCGCGAAAGCCTGCTGCGCTTGCGCTGTGCCTTCCCGGTTGGTCAGCGGAAAGGCGAAGGCATCGATCACCATGAAATAGGCGATGGAGGTGCCGGGAACGAGGCTGCAGTCGAAATCCTTGTCGACGCTGTAGCCGCGCGCCGCAAGTTCGCCCTTGGCCCAGTCGCCCATGAACTGCATGCCGGCCTTGCCCTGGCCGACCGCCGCAGCCGCATCAGCCCATGTCTTGTCTTTTCGCTGTTCGATCGGCTCCACATAATCGGACAGGCGCAGCAGCATATCCAGCGCCTCGATCATGCGCGGGTCCTGCACCAGTTCTGCATCGCCGCTCATCAGCCGGGCATAACCTTCCGGCCCGAACTTGTGATAGACGATGTCGTTGAAGATGAGCGACACCTCCCATCGGGCGCCGCCGAGCGCGATCGCCCGGCGTCCCGTCGCCTGGATTTTATCGGCCGCATCGAAAAGCTCGTCCCAGGTCTGCGGCGTCTTCACTCCCGCTTCGGCCAATGCCGCCGTGCTCGTCCACAGCCAGTTCTCGGCATGGATATTGGTCGGCGCAAAATAAACCTTTCCCTTGGAGGAGATTCGGTCGAACACCGTCGCGGGAATGACATCGCGCCAGTGATCCGCCTGGGTGACATCGTCTATATCGAGCACGATGCCCATTTCCGGCAGTTCGCGTGATCCTTCGTTGGCATTCCACTGCATCACAGCCGGCGCATATCCGTTGGCAATGCGGTCGCTCACGACCCGCTGGACCGCGACCTTATTCTCCGCCGGCATGTCGACCCATTGGTTGCCGGCCGCTGCCCAGGCCTTGCGGTAAACATCGAGCGCCGCCGCCTCGCTTTTAGACACCCAGAAATGCACGACGTCCACCGCCATGCCCTCTGCCGCGAAAGCCTGCGCCACAGGAGCTGCCGTCGCCAGGGTCGTGGCGAGCCACGTCCGTATGATTGCCCGTCTCATTCGATTTCCTCTTTCGTCGATGATTGTGCCGCCCCGTGCCCGTGCAGCGCGGTTCAGGAGACCATTACAGCCGGCGATTTGCGGGATCGCCCTGATATTCCGCGCACCGGCGGCCGGCGAACCAATCGTTCCGCCACGAGGGCCGGTTCCGGTTTGCCGAACAGATAACCCTGGCCGATGTCGCAACCCGCATGCAGGAGGAAGTCCCGCTGGACCTCCTCCTCGATGCCTTCCGCCACGCACCGTTTGCCGAGGTTGCGCGCCAGATCGATGATCGCCCTGACGATCTGTTCCGATCGGACATCCTTGCCGATTTCGGCAACGAAGCTGCGGTCGATCTTCAGTTCGTCGAAGGGGAAGTCACGCAGATGGACGAGCGACGCAAAGCCGGTGCCGAAATCGTCGAGCGAGACCGAAACTCCATGCTTGCGGAAGCGGGAGATGGTCTCGGCGATCTGATTGGCGCCGCGATTGAGAAAGACGTCTTCAGTGATCTCGATGGAAAAATCGAGCCAGTCGAGCCGGTTTGCTTCGACCGCCGCGGCGATAAGGTCGTAACCGTCATCGCCGACCAGCAGGGCCTCCGGCAGATTGATGGCGACCGATCCCACGCTGAGCCCGGCTGCCTGCCATGCTCTGAGGTCGCGGGCGACGGTGTTGACGATACAGCGCGTCATCCCCTGTATAAGGTGACCTTCCATAAGCGGCAGGAAGCGTCCCGGCGGTAGAATGCCGAGCTGGGGATGACGCCAGCGCACCAATGCCTCGAAGCCGAGGCGCCTGCCGGTCTGCAGGTTGACCTTCTGCTGGTAGTAGACGACGAACTCGTCGCGATCGGCGGCGAAGGCGAGGGCGCTCGCAAGCCGGTTCTGCTCCAGACGCTGGGCGAAGGAGCTTTCGTCGAAAATGACGGCGGTATTGCGCTTGGCCTTTGCGGCATAAAGCGCCAGATCGGCAACGCGCATGAGGGTCGCCTCGTCTGAGGCATGGCCCGGCACGACCGCGCCGCCGAGGCTGGCCGAAACCGGCAGCGACCGGCCCTCGAACTGGCATTCCGTCGCAATGGCTGCGACTGCGCGCCCGGCAATTCCTTCCAGCGTCGCCGCATCTGAAATGCCCGGAAGCAGTGCGGCGAACTCGTCGCCGCCAAGCCGCGCGACGATATCGCCGGACCGGAACGTCTTCTGCAGCGCGCGCGCGACATGGCTCAGAACCGCATCTCCCGCCGGATGACCAAAACTGTCATTGGTGGCCTTAAAGTGGTCGAGGTCGACCAACAGCATGGAAAAGCCTGCCCCCGTCCGCTCAAGGGAGCCAAACAGCCCGTTCAGCGCCTCGTTGAACGACGATCGGTTGCCAAGGCCCGTCAAGGTATCGGTATGCGCCAGATGCGTCAGCTTGATCTCGAAATCCAGGGTCCGGCGGTGTTCGGTGCGCAATTTGACGAGGAGCGGTATGAAAAGGATGAGGGTCGCAAGGATGAGCGTCGCGGCGGTGAGGCTGAGCAGCACGGCACTGATAAGGCGCGTGTGATCGATGCTGACATCGCTCCGGTCATGCGCGCTCTCGATCAAGGCGCTGAACTGACGCATCAGCGTGCTGTCCGAGGAAACGGCAAAGTCGATTGGTCCCCAGAAGCTCTAACGTTCCCGTCGATCCTGCAGTTTTGCTGACACGACGCGTTCGGCCCTCTGAAGGAAATCCTCCAACCGTCCGTCGAGTTCGCGCCGCAATTTCTCGGACGCGCCGTCCTGTCCGTTCAGCCGTTCCAGAAGGTTCGCCTCGACCTGCGTATTCAGCCCCTTCAACTCCACGCTCATGGAGTGGATGTCGTCGATTGCCCTCTGAACGTCCTCGACCATCGGCCTGATAACATACAGGCATATTCGGGTCGGCCGAAGCGCGCATGATGGCGCGCGTCTGGGTGGCCAGTTGCTGGAAGCGGATGAATTGGCGTCCGATCACATAGCTGATGTTCTGCTGCAGCGAATGGCGATCGAGAGCCACCTTGACCGTCAGGAAGGTTGACCCGATCAGAACTGTCATGACCACGACGGCGAGGACGTAATGGCGCCCGATGGAGCGGATATATTTCGCTACGGAGGAATGGGACTCACCGGCCGGCATCACTGTATTTTCCAAATCCGAACCCCACCATTCGCGCTTCATCAAAACAAGACAGGCCGAACGGCCTCCGGGACAACTGCTTCACAATCATTTGCAAGAGATCGGCCATCATGGCCCGGTCCTGCGCGTCGGGTGCGGCGCGCCGGGAGAATGGAGTTCAGATCGCCGCCTGCCTTGGACCGATCTCGTGATCGACGTCCAGCCGGCGACATCTTGTGGGAGCTTTGAGCAAGCCAGGGCGGCGCGATCCGCGGTCAGCTATTCCAGGGGGCGAGGATATTCAGCATCGCGATCGCGCCCGCTGTACTGCCTCTGGATTGATGGTCATAGGCATGCGTACTATCAAACATTTCCACCTCTGAACGCGCTGTCGAACAACGCGGATTTTTGGCTCGTCTCTGAACCCGTCTTCATGGCGGAGAAGTACAAGCAGCACCTCGTTCGGTGGCCCAGCTTGTCGTTCCCTGGTTTAAGAAGCGTAAAAAAATGCAACGAAACCAGGTCCTTGCCACAGGCCCATACGAAATCGTCGTGATCTGGCCAGAGGGTTCGGATTCCGGATAATTGCCTACCTGATTTCCAAACCTAGGCCTTTTCGGACGTGCCGTTTAAACAAAACGCAAGGTAGACCACGACAGGCAAGGCAGTGTTGCCGGAGAAGACGAGAAATTATGAGTATCCATATTGCGTCGACGCGATCCGCTTCGCGCGACGAAATTTGCTGAGCTGCCGGAGACCACAGCGATCTCTTAATTTTCTGGCCGCAATATCCGATGCCAAGCCGACATGCTTGGTCGCGGCGGACCGGAGTCTTTGCATCCGATCTCAGGCCATAACTTCCCCTCAAATGATTTGGGTGGCCTTTGCTAAAGATTCTCGACCGGATGGATGACGCATCCGGTTGTTGCCCATGGTTGAGGAAGATCAATGATGACCGTGTCCCAGTCGCTTCGCCAGCCGGCCCTCCGTACAGAAGGGCACGACCAAGACGCGGCAGTCGATCGGGAGGCCCTGCTCGGGGCCTTGCTCGGCACCTTTCCGCTTCCGGTCTTCTACAAGAACCGGCATGGGCGCTACCTTGGCTGCAACAAGGCCTTCGAGAGTCTGCTTGGTCATGCACGCAATGGGATCATCGGGAAAACCGACGCCGATCTCGATCCGCACCATCATACGGAATGGCATCTGACGCAAGACGATGTTTGCCCCGAAAGCGGCGGGGCCCAACACTGCGAGACCAAAATCACGACAGCTGGCGGTGCGGTGCGTGATGTCGTCGTCAACAAGGTGGTGTTGTCGGGAGCAAACGGCGCCGCCGGCGTGATCGGCGCCATCGTCGACATTACCGAGCACAAGCAGGCGGGGCGGGATCTCAAGAAGGCGCTTGAATTTGCCGAAGGAATCATCACCGCCATTCCCGATGTCCTCTTCGAGGTGGATGAGGACGGCCGGTATCTTCAGGTCTGGACACGAAATCCGGAACTGCTGGCCCAGCAGAAGGAGATGCTGCTCGGAAGGACTGTCAATGACGTCCTTGCGCCCGATCAGGCCGCCATCGCGATGGAGGCGTTGCGCGAGGCCGCCAAGGAGGGCGTTGCCTATGGGCGATGCATTTCCATCGCCCTGCCGAACGGCGAGAGGCGGTGGTTCGAACTCTCCGTGGCCAGACGGCCGAGTGCCGATCCTGCTGCCGCGACCACGCTCCTGGCGTTCTCGCGCGACATTACCGAGCGGAAGCAGGCGGAAGACGCCATCAACCTGGTGCGAATGCAGCTGCTCAGCGTGCTTCGGACCATGCCCGATATGGTGTGGGTCAAGGACATGGACGGTGTCTATCTGCTGTGCAACCACGCCTTCGAGCGGCTGACCGGATTGGCGGAAGCCGACGTTGTCGGGAAAACCGATTTCGAGCTGTTCGACGTCGAAAGGGCGCGGTTTTTTCGGGAATCGGACAAGGCGGCTGTCGAGGCTGGAGAATGCATCCTCAGCGATGAGGAATGGGTCATTTCTCAGGAGAACGGGCAATCTGTTCTGCTTGAAACACGCAAGGTGCCGGTCATGGATGCAGGGGGAGGCGTCGTCGGGGTTCTCGGTGTGGCGCGCGACGTTACCGAATTGAACGTCTCGCGCCAGAAAATCCACCAGATGGCCTTTTACGATCCCCTGACCTCCTTGCCGAACCGATCGCTGTTCAACGACCGGCTGCGGCAGATGATCACTTCAGCCGTGTCGCGAGGTCAGCGGGCCGGCGTGGCGCTGATCGACATCGACCACTTCAAGGTGGTCAACGATACGATGGGGCATCCCGTCGGCGATGAACTGCTCTGCCAGGCGGCGGCCCGCCTCAAGGCGAGCGTCCGCGACTACGACACTGTCGCCCGTCTCGGCGGCGATGAATTCGCGATCCTGCTGCCGGAGATCCGTCAGGGCGACGACCTCGGCCGGATTGCCGGCACGATCCTCGAGAGGTTCAAGGAAGGCTTTCTGCTGGATGGCAAGGAAGTGTTCATTTCGTGCAGCGTCGGCATCGCGCTCTATCCCGATGACAGCGCCGACGTCAACGATCTCGTGAAATACGCCGACTCCGCGATGTATCTCGCCAAACGCTCGGGGCGAAACAGCTTTCGCTTCTATTCAAAGGACCTGACGGCGAGCGCCGAAGAGCGCATGCGGCTGGAATCAGATTTGCGCCGTGCCATCGAGCGTGGTGAATTGGAGTTGCACTACCAGCCCAAGGTGCTCCTGGACAGCGGCGCCATGATCGGATCCGAGGCCCTGTTGAGATGGCGCCACCCGGACATGGGCATGGTTCCTCCCTTCCGCTTCATTCCGGTCGCGGAAGATACGGGGCTGATCGTGGAGCTCGGCCGATGGGTGCTGCGTGAGGCGTGCGAGACGGCCGCCGAGCTGAATGCCGACGGCCGGATACCGCACAAGGTAGCAATCAACCTGTCGGTCAAGCAGTTCCAGTCCGCCGGCTTGATAAAGTCTATCGCCGAGATTCTTGAGGAGACCGGCTGCCGCGCCGAATGGGTCGAAATCGAAATCACCGAAAGCCTGCTTCTGGATCAGAAGGATGAAACGTTGCATATGCTTTCCGAGCTTCGGAGCATGGGATTTTCGATCGCCATCGATGATTTCGGCACGGGCTATTCGGCGCTGAACTATCTGGCCCGTTTTCCCATCGACACGCTGAAGATCGACCGCTCTTTCATCAACAGCGCCGACAAGCGTAACGAGGAACTTGTCAAGGCGATCCTCTCCATCGCGCGCTGCCTCGGCCAAAATGTGGTGGCCGAAGGCGTCGAGACCGCCGAGCAGGCAGCCTTCCTGGCGGCCCACGGATGCGCATCCGCGCAAGGTTTCCTCTACAGCAAAGCCCTGCCGAAGATGGAAATCATGGCTCTGCGGCTGGCCTCTTCGATGGGCGAGTCTCCCGCAAGCGCGATGCCCTAGCCCTCAGCCGCCGATTTCCCTGGAGCCGTGTTCGACGCCGTCCTGACGTCCCCGATCTCGGACCGTGCCCGAAAGCCTCGTCCGAAGCTCCGCCATCAGCCATCTCGCCGCAGGTCCGGGCGGGTTTGCAACGTTGCGTATCACGTGGATCGGATATTCATCCTGATCGAAGGCAGGAAACCGGAGATGGACGAGACGGCTATCGGCAAGATCGTCCTTGACTAGATAGGCCGGAAGCCCGCCCCAGCCCAGTCCGCCGCGGATGAAAAGATGCTTCGTTGCATTGTCGCTGACCCGCCAAGTCTTGAGCGAAAATACGTTGAAATCGCGGCCCTTGGTCAGCCCCGAGGCGTCATAGACGACGAGCTGGGTTTCATCGCGCACGTCGGCAAGGTTTAGCGGCCGGCGCAGCATGCCGAGAGGATGGTCGGCGGCGGCGACCGGGATCATCGCCGACTGGCCGATCCGCTCGAAAACGATCTGATCGTTCCTGGTTGCCATGGCACCGCCGAAGCCGACGGCGGCCTTTCCTGCCATGACCGCATCCATGACGATCCCGAGCGTGCCGACGGTCACGTTCAGTGAGACGGTCGGATAATGAGTGCGGAAGGCGCGCAGCACGTCGACGACGATATCCGACGGCACGATGGCGCTCATCGCGACATTGAGTTCCGCCTCCAGTCCATCGCTCAAAGCGCGCACGCGTGCCCGCATCAGGTCGAGGTCGCCGAGCAGCCGGCGCGCATCCTCCAGCACGGATCGGCCGGCCTCCGTAAGCTGCGGCCGCTTGGTGCCGGAACGGCTGAAAAGCGCCACGCGCAGCTGTGCTTCGAGATTGGCGATCGTATAGCTAATGACCGACTGCGTGCGGTTCAGCGCGCGGGAGGCTGCCGAGAAACTGCCTTTCTCCACCACGGTCAGGAATACGTGAAGCTGATCCAAGGTCGGATGCGGCTGCATATCTCATCGATCCTGTCGATAAATTATTTCGAAAATATACCGATTTTCACGATGGGTAGCCAGCTTTATCTGTAAGGCTAATTCAAGGCTGCCTGCCGCAGCCAGCCATCGTTCAGGAGGTTCGAGTTGTCCAATGCTACGACCATTTCGCCAGCGCCCCGTGCGGGAAGATTGCTGCAGATCGCGATATGGTCCGCGCAGGTGCTCATCTTCGCCGCTTTCACCTTGTTCGGCTGCATGAAATTCTTCATGCCGGTCGATCAATTGGCGGCGATGTGGGTCTGGCCGGGCCAGGTTCCCGCCTGGTTTTTACGGCTCATGGGCATCATCGATTTTGCCGGCGGCGTCGGCGTCCTGCTGCCGGCCCTGACCCGCATCCAGCCGCGTCTGACCGTGCTTGCGGCGATTGGCTGCGTGCTGCTGCAGATCGCTGCGATGATCTTTCATCTCTCCCGCGGCGAAGCGCCGGCCCTGCCGCTCAACGTTATCCTGCTTGGCCTTTCCGCCTTCATCCTCTGGGGCCGCGGCAGGCGGGCGCCTGTAACGCCGCGCGGATAAAGAACGACCGCTTGCGAGTTCGCCTCGCAGCAAGGCGAGCGGCCGGGGATTTCCCATTTTGCCGAATTCCTAAGCTGCAGATACGGTCGGTTCTCAAAGCTGACGATTGCCTTATCCGAATTTCGCAATGCTGTCCGGTCGGCGCAGCAAAGCTCCGGACTGAGCCGCCCGCAGGGGAAAAGTAAGAGTTTGTTAAGGTTGACAAGGCGTTTACTGGCTGCCGGGACGAACGCAACGCATTGAAATGAAAAGCGAAGACGTTCCCGCCGATTGGCAATGAAACACGCCGAATCCTGGAGACATGAGAGTTTCCATCCTCCCAGGCACAACGAAAAAATAATGAATGAGAATGGCTGAAATTATCCAGTTTCCAAATCCGGTCTCCAATATTGCGACGAATGCTCATGACCTGCAGACCGCAGCCGGACCGTCCGGCGGCTCCGACATTGACCAGATGCTCCAGGCCCGCGCCCGCATCGAAAGGGTTCTGCACGAACTCGACAGATTGACCGGTGAGCTCGGCCAGTTGTTTATCGAGGGCTGACAGCGGAATGTTCGGTCGGCGCGTTCTTGCTTACTCCGATGACGTCCCAGCAAGACGCAGCGGGATGCAGAGCGGCCGGCCGTGAACGGGATCGGTTATGACCCTTGCCTGCACCCCGAAGACGTCGGCGACCATCGCCTCGGTGACCAGATCGGCGGGCGCCCCCGTGGCGACGATCTCGCCGCCCCGGAGAAAAACCAGCGTGTCGCCGTAGCGCGCTGCGAGATTGAGGTCGTGCAGGACGAGGACCACGGTTCTGCCGAATTGCTGCTTGAGACGGTCGACCAGTTCGAGGCATTCGAGCTGGTGGGCGAGGTCGAGATGGTTGACCGGCTCATCGAGGCAGATGATGTCGGTCTCCTGCGCCAGAACCATGGCGATCCAGGCGCGCTGCAACTGGCCGCCCGAGAGCGAGCCCAGCCTGCGGTCACGCAGATGCCCGACGCCGGTGCCTGCCATCGCCTGCTCGATCGCCTCCGCGTCGCCGGCGTTCCAGGGCTGCAGCAGCGTCTGGTGCGGATAGCGGCCTAGCCGGACGAGCTCCTGCACCGTCATGTCTTCGGGGGCTGAAGGACTCTGGGTCAAGAGCCCGATCTTCCTGGCGAGCGCCTTTTCCCCGAGGCTGTGAAGGCTCAGTTCCTCAAGGAGGACCTCGCCCTTGCTGGGCTTGTGCAGCCTGCGGATCGCTCTCAGCAGGGTGGATTTGCCGCAGCCGTTCGCGCCCGCCAGCACGGTGATCTTGCCCCTGGGGATGGCGAGCGACAGGGAATGCAGGACGTTGACCTTGCCATAATCCAGGCTCAGCCCTTCGATCGATATGACGTTTCCGGTGGGGGTCGCACTAGCCATGGCGCTGGTTTCTCATCAGGAGATAGAGGAAATACGGAGCGCCGATGACGGCCGGAACCGTTCCGGCAGGCACCTCCGTCGGCGAAAAGAGCAACCGGACGATAATATCCGCGCCCACCAGCATCGACGCTCCGATGAAGAAGCTGCCGATCAGGCCGAAATGGACGCCTCGTCCGATCAGCCGGCGCGCCAGATGCGGCGCCATCAGGCCGATGAAGCCGACGCCGCCGACGAAGGCGGCCGAAAGTGCGGAGATGGCCGCGGCAAGGACGAAGATCTGAATGCGGAAGCTCGGCAAGTTGAGGCCGACGCTTCTGGCCGACATCTCGTCGAGGTCGGCCGGCGGCAGCCTGCGGGCGACGATCAGCACGACGAGGGTCAGCGGGAGCATGCCGATCGCCGTGATCCGGATCTCGTTCCAATTGATCTCGTTGACTGCGCCGGCGATCCAGCGGGCGGCCTGTCCTGCCTGGTAGACCGGGCCGACAAGCATGGCGATGACCGTCAATGATTTGAGCACCGCGGCAACGGCGGTGCCGAAGAGAAGCAGACGGATCGCCGACGCCGCCTGGCGGCCGGCAAAGGCGAAGACGACGAAGATCGCCGCAATCGATCCGGCAACCGCTGCGACGGGCTGATAGGCGACCGAGGTGACGAGCGCGTTCGACTCATTGGAGAGCGCCGCAAGGAAGCAGACGACCGCCAGCGCGGCGCCGTCGACGACGCCCAATATGCCGGGCGATGCGAGTTCGTTGCGGGTGACGCGCTGGAGAAGATATCCGGCGACCGCAAAGCCCCCGCCCGCCAGAGCAGCGATCACGACACGCGGCAGGCGGAACTGCAGGATGATGACGGTTTTGCCGCGAACCTCGGCGCCGAGAAGGACGTCCCAAACCTGGGCAAGCGGGATCCAGGTGGAGCCGAATGCCACGCCGGTCGAAGCGAGAGCGAGGAAGAGCAGGACGATCGCCGCGAGCGTCAGAGTAGTTCTGGAGGCTGCGAGCGGCCGGACAGGCGAGGTCATGCCGCTCTCCGTTTAAGCAGGATGAGCAGCGTGATGCCGCCGACGGTGGAGGTGATCGCGCCGACCGGAGCCTCAGTGGGATAAATGATGAAACGCGCGAGAATATCGGCCGCAGTCGTGTAGATGGCGCCGATCAGTGCCGAGGTGAGGATGAGGCGGCGATGGCTGAGGCCGACGAGCCATCGGGCGAGGTGCGGCACGACGAAACCGACGAAGCCGACCGGACCGGCCATGCAGACGCCGGCTCCCGTCAGTAGCGAGACAGTCAGGAAGCCGGCCCAGCGCACGACGGCGAGCGGCACGCCGAGATTTGCTGCTGTCGTATCGTCGGCCTGCAGGGCGTCGAGCGGCTGCGCGAGCATCCATGCGGCCGCCAGCCCGGCCATGACCACGGGTGCGCCGCCGATCGCAAAGGCGATCGGCCGGTCGGCAAACGAGCCGGTCAGCCAGAAGAGCAGCTCCTTGAGCTGGGCTTCGTTGGTGGTCAGGATGATCTGGACGATCGAAAATGCCAGACCGCCGACGGTCACGCCGACGAGCACGATGCGGATCGGCGAGAAGCCTCCCGAAGTGGCGGCGACGCCGAAGACGAGCAGGCTGGTCGCCAGTGCGCCCGAAATGGCCGCCACCGACATCCCGGCAATCGAGCCGATCCCGAGCCAGACGCTGGAGGCGACGACCGCGAGAGCTGCGCCGGCATTGATGCCGAGCGTATCGGGGGAGGCGATGCGATTGCGCGCCAGCGTCTGAGTCAAGACGCCGGCGACACCGAGAGCGGCGCCGACGAGCGGCGCAAGAAGAGCCCGGGGGATGCGCAGCGTGGTGATGACGACGGCGCTTTCCGATCCGTCGAAAGCGAAGATGGCGTTCCAGATCGCAGCCGGCCAATATTGCCGATATCCCACTGCCACGCTGGCTGCGACGAAAAGGATGAGGATCGCCGGCAAGGCGATCGCCAGCAATGTCATCGGCCGCGAAGACGTGGAGAGGGGGATAGAGCGCACGAGTTTCAGCTTGACTTTAAGTGGACAATGTATCTCATCTTATGACCCAACCGATTGGTCGAAAAATCATTCAATTGTCAAGTTCGAGGCCTGTGTGCGTACGAAATCCATTCTGCTGGCGGCGTTCGCTGCCATTCTGTCCCTCATCGCCGTAACGGCGGTCGGCGCGCGCGAAGTAACCCATGCCATGGGCGTTACCGACGTCCCTGATGCGCCGAAGAGGATCGTCGTGCTGACGAACGAGGGAACGGAAGCGCTGTTGGCGATGGGCATCAAGCCGGTCGGTGCCGTGCGGTCCTGGCTCGGCAAACCCTGGTACGACCACATCGCCCCTCAGATGGAGGGCGTAACCGTCGTCGGCGACGAGTCGGCCGTCAACCTCGAACTGATCGCCTCGCTCGAACCCGATCTCATCCTCGGCACAAAATTCCGGCAGGAGAAGATTTATTCGCAGCTTTCGGCCATCGCCCCCACGGTCCTTTCCGAACGAATCAGAAGCGACTGGAAAGGCAACATGAAACTTTATGCCGCCGCCGTCGGGAAACTGCCGGGAGCGGAAGCGGCCTTCACGGCCTATGACGACCGCGTCGCCGCGATCAGCAAGGCGCTGGGGGATAAAAAGGCCGAAAAGATCTCGCTCGTGCGCTTCATGCCGGGGCGAACGCGGATTCTGCTGAAGGATACTTTTGCCGGCAATGTTTTGAGCCAGATCGGCTTTGCGCGGCCAGCAAACCAGGATCGGATGGAATTCGCCGACGAGGTGACGAAGGAGCGCACGCCCGAATTCGAAGGCGATCGGCTCTTCTACCTGGTTTATGACACCGGTGACGGCAAGACGGCCGCCGCCGCGGCCGACTGGACGTCCGACCCGCTCTGGAACAATCTTGCTGTTGTCAAGGCCGGCAAGGTCGGCGCCGTCAGCGACGCCGTCTGGAATACGGCCGGCGGGATTGTCGCCGCCAACCTGATGCTCGACGATATCGAAAAGCTATACGGGCTGCCTGCCTCGCGCTGACGCGTCGCAGGCCGCTTTCCGCAACCCCCACGCAGCGGCACTGTCAATCTGTCCCCGACCTCCCGTGGCAAAGGGCCGCGACGATACGATCGGCCATGAAAGCACAGCGCGCGCCATCGAACGGGAACAGGGCGGCGAATGCGCCGGAGAGCTGTTTTTCGATCGATTGCCGCATCATCTTCCGCGCCCGGTGCAGCCGGGTCTTGATGGTTTCAGCTCTTATGCCGAGGCAAGATGCCGCCTCCTCGGTGCTCATACCCTCGACGTCACGCAGCACGAAAACGGCGCGGAAGTCTTCCGGGAGTTCGTCGACAGCATGTTCAAGGAGATGCCTCGCCTGGCTCCTGGACAGCTCGGTTTCCGGATCCGTAGCCGACATAGAGGAAGGAAACTGTAATACCTCGCCACCCCGCGACGCCCTCTGCATGTCGATATCCTCAAGCCCGGTCGTGTTCCTGACCGCTCGCACGCGACCCATCGCCTCGTTCAGGACAATGCGGGTCAGCCATGTCGACAGTTGCGCATCGCCGCGGAACGCCGCCAGGTTGGTGAATGCCTTTATATAGGCGGCCTGGACGACATCTTCCGCCTCCGCATCGTCACGGATGACAGCCCTCGCCGTCCGGAACAGGCGCCGGTTGTGACGTTGAACGATGGCGCGGATGGCGGGCTCGTCGCCCTTTTTTGCCAGCGGCACGAGGTCGTCGTCGGAAAGCGTCGATATGTCGGGCCGGTGTGGTGCGGCCGGAACCGCAATGGCTGTCATGGAAACTACGCCTGGCTGCTTTGTCGTTCCTTTGGAGTCCGGCCTATGGCCGAACGTCCAGTGTGCCCGTCATGGCGGGATGAAAGCGGCAGTAATAATCGACCGCTCCCGCTCGGCTGATCGTCATGCGGCCCTCCGATTTCGGCGGCAGATCGATGTCGAAACTCTTGTCGCGAGCCGTCGCCGTATGCCGGAATATATCATCGTTTCGCCAGACGATCACGTCGCCAACCTTAAGCTCGGCAGGCGGCGGACCGAATTTCATGCCTGTGATGGTGACCTTATAATCAGCCGCGGCAGCAACCCCGCTGCCTGTCCAGAGCAGCGTAAACAGCAGCAGCGATTTCATCAGCAGGTCCATCGCCAGCCTACTTCATCATCGAAGCAAGATGCTCGGCATGCATCTGGTGTTGTTTAAAGAGGGTCAGGCCCGTTTCCAGGAGCGACTTCAACTCCTTGTTCTGAGCGGAGGGGATAAGCACGTCGGCAAGCGCATCGTTGACCGACTTGTGATAGGTGACTTCGTTTTCGACATAGGCCTTGTCGAAAGCCGCACCGTCGAGAGCGCCGAGCGTCGCCAGTTCCTTGTTCGCCTGTGTCGACAGCGACTGGCTAACGGCATTGTCTTCAGGTGTCACCTTCAGCTTCTTGACAAGGGCAAGCGCCTGATCATTGACGGCCTTGTGGTCGCGCTCCATCGTCTTGGCGAATTCGATGACTTCGGCATTCTTGCTTTTCTTCAGCGCCTGTTCCGCGGCAGTGACGTCGATCTCGCCTGCCGTATAGGCGATATGGGCGATCTGCGGATCGGTCGGCTTGGCATCGGCGGCGACCGCGGCGGTGCCGAGCGAGGCCGCTATCAGGGCTGCGCCGAAAACATGTTTCAACATGATCTGTCTTCCTTGTGTCGTGTGACGGAATGGCCTCCGCGGCAGTGTCGCGCCTTTGGAAGCAGACATTGGATGCAGATCGGTCGAAAAGGTTCCCGGAAATTTTATGTGGGCGGCATCTTATCGGTGCCGGGCGCGATGCTTCGGTCTTTGCCGAGGAAGCGCTGCAGCACGATAGCGTGATTGTGCTGCAGGTCTTTCGCCGCGTAGAGAAGCGTCGCGTCCGATTTCCCGATCTGGCGTTCGAGCTCCTCGACGGCCGACGCGTTCTTTTCGAGTTCGCGCCGGTAACGGCGCTGGAATTCGGTCCATTTGGCGGGATCGTGGCCGAACCAGCGACGCAGCGCCGGGCTCGGCGCGATCTTCTTCAGCCAGAGATCGACTGACGCATCCTGCTTGCTCAACCCGCGCGGCCAGAGCCTATCGACGAGTATGCGGATGCCGTCTTTGTCTTCTTTCGCTTCGTAGATTCGTTTGATGTGCACGGCCATTTGCTCACCCGCATAGGTTCAGAACCGGTTTCGACCGAAGGGACGAGCGTAGGACCTGGTTCCACGTTGATACATATGGTTGCCAATTAGTCACAGCAGACTGCCTCTGAGCTGTCACAATTGATTTTTCGCGTGCAACTGGTATTGCTCGGTCTCCTGCCGCTGATATTTTCCGATTCTCTCAACATTGCCAAAAGGATACCTGATGCGAAAGCTGGCGCCGTTGGTCCTTGTCGCAGTTCTTAGCGCATGCGCCCGGCCATCCGATGGCCCTACTGCCGGTGGTTTTTACAATGCCACCTCACCGCAAACCAACGAGCGGATCCCGGTCGTCAGATTGTCGGAAGCGCCGATGGGCCCGGTTTCGGCCGCCCCGCTTGCCTATGCCTCCTCCGATCTGGGGCTCAGCGCCATGCGCTCGGGCGGATTTGCCGATACCAAGCTCAGGCGTGGCGACGTCATCGACGTGACGATTCTCGATCCCGGCGAGGATGGGCTTTTCTCCTCGACTGAGAGCAAGACCCTCAATCTCGGCCGCTTCACCGTTGATTCGACCGGCAACGTGACCCTTCCCTTCATCGGCAAGCAGCGGGTGGTGGATTCCTCGACCGAGGCGCTGCAGACGCGCATCGTCACCGGCCTGAAGGGCTCGGCGGTCAATCCGCAGGCTGTCGTCACCGTGGTCGACAGACCCTCCAGCGGCGTCACCGTCAATGGCGACGTGCGCTCCGCCGGCCGCTTCCCGCTCACCGCGCGCAAGGAGCGCGTGCTCGACGCAGTCGCACTTGCCGGCGGTGCATCCTCCGATCCGGGATCGGCCACCGTCACGCTGATCCGTGGCAAACAGCGCGCCACCGTGCCGCTGCAGCGCGTCATCGACGACAGCAAGCAGAATGTCTATCTGCTGCCGGACGACCAGATCTATGTCGACAAGGATTCACCGACCTTCACCGCCTTCGGCGCCTTCAAGAGTGTCGGCGAGTTCGAATTCGAACCCGGCCGGCTGACGCTGGCCCAGGCGCTCGGCCGGGCAGGCGGGCTGCTCGATGACCGGGCTGATGCCAGCAATTTCTATGTGCTGCGCAATCAGCCGGTCTCTACGCAGCTGGCGGCAGCGAATGCCAAGACCGCCGCGCCGGTCGTCGTCAGCAGCAAGCCGGTGATCTACCGCGTCAATATGAAGGATGTTTCCAATCTGGCGCTGATGCAGCGTTTCCAGATGATGGACGGCGATATCATCTACGCCAGCAATGCCAGCCTGGTGGACTTCGCCAAGCTCTTCAACGTCTACCAGAAGAGCGTGCCGACGGCCGCAGCGCCGATCCCCGGATCGAGCGGCAACTAAAAATCGACTGGACGTTCCACGGGGCCGCCGAGCAGATGCAAGGCGGCCTTTGCATTTTCTGGCCTGTCTTGCGGATTGCGTTGGGAGAGTTGGACGGCCAACGCCTCCAACTTTTCGTCGCGTTCACCGCTGCAATAGCTGAGCAGCAGGGACAGCAGACGCCCGGCCGCGTAGAGGTCGCACCGCCCGTCGACCGGCTCGCCGGTCGCCTGTTCCGGGGATACGAAATCCGGCTGGCCGGCAAAGGCAAGATCGAACTCTTCGTGCCGGCATCCGGCCTTCAGCGCGATCCCGAGATCGGCGATCTTGAGATGCGCGAGGTCACCATCGAACAGAAGGTTGAGCGGCGACAGGTCGCAATGCACGAGGCCGGCGGCATGGATGGCGTCCACGCCGGAAAGCACCGAAGTCATCACATCGATGATTTCGCGCGGAGATAACGGTCTTTCCTGCAAAAGATCTGCAAGGCGGCTCTCGATCCATTCCATCACCAGGGCGGGGCGCCCATCGTCAAGCCGCAGAACGGTCTGCGTCGCGGCAATGTGGGGATGGCGGAGAGACATGCCGATATCGGCCTCGCGCAGCATGAGTTTCCTGAGCACCGGGTCATCCGCGTGTTCGGGCCGCGGCAGCTTGATCGCATGCAACGTTCCGAGATCGCGATGGCGGGCACGATAGACCTGGGTCGCTGCCCCGTCATGGATCAGCGTCTCGAGCATGAAGCTGTTGGCGACGGTCTCGCAATCCGTGTCGCGAAGCCGGGCCTCGCCACGGTCGAGCGCGTCCCGGACCCGGTCTATCAGGATGTTCCGGGTCTCGAGTGGCCCCTCATTCAACGCCTGCCAGAGACGCGAAAAACGTCGGGCGATTTCTTCGAAATACGCGGGATGATCATGCGTCATCGGTCTTCACGTCGATCACGATGGCGCTGAGGTTGTCGCGACAATTGGCGATCAGCCCCTCCTGGACAAGAATATCGGCCGCCTTTTCGATTTTCGCGGAAATGAGAATATCGGCGATGCTCCGCTCGGGGACGGCGTTCGGCAGCGGGGCGCTGCAGAGCAGCAGCCGGTCACCGGCCTGCAATCCGCCGGCGCGGACTTCGGGAACGAGATGTCCGCGCATGCCGATGGCGCGCGAGAGCGTGCGCCGCAGGCCGATCTCCACATGGTCGCGGGTAAGGCAGCGCATCATGCCGTCGCGCAGGAGGTAGCAGCGGGCATCACCCACCCAGAGCAGCGCGCAGCTCTCACCGAGCACGGCCAGCACGACGATGCTGAGGGCCGACGGCTCGCGATCTGAGGAAAGATAGGCCGACTGGAGCAGGCCGTGGGTGCGGCCGAGCTTGCCTTTGATGTCCTGAACCAGCGCTTCGATGGTCTGCTGCGTGGCGGTTTCGGCCAGCACATGGACGGCGATCTTGCCGATCTCGGCCGCGGCGTTGCCGTCGCCGACGCCATCGGCGACGGCAAACAACGAGGGCGTTTCCGAAACGAGCAGCGCATCGGCGTTGACAGTGAGCCTTGTTCCCGCATGCGTGGCATGACTGTGCCGGAGCACCAGAGGAGGATGCGGTTCGGCGGCAACATGGCGCGGTGCCACGGCTGGTTCAGGTTGCGGCGGAGCCGAGGTCGCTGGCGTCTCGTCGCGCAGCAGCTTCGGAAATTGCTCCGGCTCCGGCGCGCCGCCGACCCCGAACCCCTTGGCTCGCCGATCATCCGGGTCGATCCGCCACCAGATCGTGCCTCGGCTGGAAGCTCTATCCTGCAGTATCTCGTTTTCCGCCAGGTCGGCCGGGCGCAGTGTCCTCAGCCGCTTCAGGCTTGCGGTGAAATGGTTGATGTCGAAATCCCGCTTGGCCGAGCTTTCGGCGATCGCCTCGGCCGCCGTGAACCACGTGTCGTCGAGATAGAGCTGGCGTGGATGCTCGACAAAGCCATGAAGCTGCGCGGCGATGACGAGCGGAAAACTGCGCCCGACGCGGTCGAGGCTTGGAAGCAGCACGCCGGCAACGGTTGCCGGCCCCCAGAGACCGCGCTCGATGATGAAACGCCATGCCGGCATCGAGCGGAAGCGGCGTTTCCAATCCTCGCCGAGCTCCTGCTGCGCCGCCTGCAGCCCGGCCTGCATCCAGGCGTCGAGTGCGGATTGCAGGCTGTGGCCGAGGCCCATCGAAACGAAATCGCCGTGGCTCGGCAGCTTGCCGTAGAAGCCGATCCTGTCGCTTTCGGCCGGATTTCGCTCGAGGGTGGCGCGCTCGTTCATATCAGTCCGCTCAGAATTGCGCCGGGCATGAGAAGGCGCCGAGCGCCTCCAGCCGGAATGGATTGAGCACCGAACCGAACTGCACATCGAACTCCGCCGCCCGGCCGTCCTGCTCAAATTGTGCCCTGAACAGATCGTCGCCCTGCACCGTGACATTGGCATCGTCGAAGAGGCGGAAGGGCGACCAGTCGCCGTTCTCGGTCAAGGCCTGCTGCCAGCCGCCCGGCTGGAAGGCGATGCGCGAGGTGTTGTTCGCTTCCGTCGACGGCCATGTGATCGATTTCGCCTGGACCGGTCCATGGAAATAGACAACGCGTTCGCCCTCGATCTCCAGCATCACCGCGCTGGCGGCATCGGTCAGCGACACCGGCTTCACGTTGATCGTGATCGACGGGTCCTTGCTGCCGGCCGGGAAGAAGGCGCGGTTGATCTTGTCGGCATTCTCGAACTGGGCGATCGCCGCGCTCGGAATGCTCGACGCCCCGAAAGTGCCCTTCCAGCCCCATGGCGAAGCGCTGGTATCGACAAAGGCCTCAAGCTTCTCCTTGAAAAAGGTCTTGAACAGTCCCTCGGGACCGAACAGCCTGACGAAGTCGCTCATCGCCACGTCGCGCGCGGATTTTCGATCGAAGGGATAACGGCCGGCCACGACATTCGAGCAGAAACCGGCACCCTCCGCGGCCCAGGCGTCGCTGATGCGCGAACGGGCGGATTTGACCGCCAGCGATCCGACATCGGCGGCGAGCCCCGCCATCCATGTATCGATCGGCGCCGGCAACTTCCGGGCCTGCTGCAGCAAGTCCTGATTGGCGTCGGTCAGCTGGCTATCGACGTCGAAGACTTTCGCCACTTCGGCCGTAGAGGTCGTCGCCCGCGAAAGCTGCTCCTGCACTTTCTGCAGGATCGGTTCCAGCTGCCCGATTTCCGAGCGCGGCGCCTCCTTCGATTGGTCGGGAAGCGGCGATTGGCCGGCCGGCGTCTTCAGCGCGTCTCGAAGACGGCCGAAGGGATCGGGCGCATTGGCGGCACTGCTCAGCGCCGTTGTTGAGACGCTCAAATTGCCGTCGGCAGCCGAGGCGATCTCGGCGGCGGGGCCGCGCAGATCGGTGGCCGCGGCGATCGAATTCGCGATCGTCTCAACGGGGCCGGGCTTGCCGGCGAGGATCCGGGTGGTCTCAGCCGCGTCGCTGATCGTCTGCGAAGGTTTGACCCTGATATCGGTCAAGAGGGTCGACCAGCGTTGATCGAACTTGTCGAAGTAAAGCTGAAGTGTGGCTTGGGCGATGGTGTCGACCGTGACACCGGCGGGATTGGGGACGCCGCGAACCCACTGCTCGTCGAGTGCCTCCCGCGCGGCCTCGCTGATCTCGGGCAGAACGACCGTGCGGTAGCCGGTCGCGGAAAAAAGGCCGGGGATGCTCTCGCCAAGCGGCGCCTTGGAGGTCCGCTCGAATACCTGTTCGCCGAGCGGGCCGAGCGCACCGGCCGGACTCCAGCCGGGAAGGGCGCGGGAGGCGCGGTATTCCGCCAGGATATCATAGGCGCGGCTGGCGATGTTCTGCGATCGGATGATGTCGCGTGCCTTGGCGATCAGCGTCTTGTCGAGATCGATCGGCGGCAGCGCGCCGCGCGCCATGGCTTCCGCATGGGTGATCAGCGCGTTGCGCGCCGCGGTACGGCCTTCGTCGGGATAGAGCCTGGTGAACATGTCTTCCGCTTCCAGGGAGGCGAAATCCGCATTCATCGGGCCGAGCCCGCCAAGCATGCCGTAGAGTTTCAGAGCGTCGAAGGTTCTGTTGACGTCGGTGGTCTCGGTCATCTCCTTCTGGAGCTGCACCAGCATGCGGGGTAGGAGCAGCGTGTTCAGCGCCCGCTGATAGGCTTCGCGCTGGCGGCTCGCGACCTTGCCGTCCTGATCGAGGCCGAGGCTCACCGGCCAGACGCGCGTCTTGGAAAAATCGGTAGTGACGGCAGCGAGATTATCAAGCGCCGGCAAGATGCGTAGGAAATCCGCATCCGAGACGTCGCGCACCGGCACGCCGCGCACCAGCTGCTCATAGGCATCGATGCGTCTTTCCGCACCGGCGAGCGCCGTGGTGTTCTGGAAGTAGGTGGCCGTCCAGCTGGTCAGCACCACGGCCAGCAGCAGGACCGCGCTCGCGTAAGCGGCGCGGCGGAAGAGGAGCTGCCGGCCGGAAAGCCGCTTGTCGCGGGCGACCAGCGAAGCCTCGCCGAAGATCACCTCCTTGAAGAGGCGCGAGAGGAAATAGCTGCGCCGCATGCGCGGTGTGGCGGCTGCTTCCTCCCTCTGGGTGCCGGAGGCGAAATAGATGCCGCGCAGGAGCGGCGCGTCGACCAGTTTCGAGCCCGAGCAAAGCTCCGTCGTCACTTCATGCAGGCGCTCCTTCAGCGAGGCGAGCTCGGCGGGGAAACGGAAGATGCGGCCGCGCAGCTCCGGATTGGGCTCCTGCTGCAGGCGCTCGATCAGCATGGCGTCGATGCGTTGCTGCAGCAGGGTGAATTCCTCTGTGAAGCGTTCCGGCAGGTTGGCCGCCTTATAGCTTTCGTCGAGCCCGAAGGTCGTGCCCCAGACCTGTTCGCGGTCGCTCTTGTTGAAGCCGTCGAAGAATTCGACGAAGCCGGTCAGGAGATCGGCCTTGGTCAGGAGCAGATAGACCGGCACGCGCGCATGCAGGAGTTCATCGAGCTCGGACAGCCGCTGGCGGATCGCCCGGATTTCCTCGCGCTGGGCTTCGGGATCGCGTGTCAACAGATCGCCGATCGACAGCGTCACCAGCGCGCCATTGATCGGCTGCGACCGGCGATATTTCCTGAGGAGACCGAGAAAGCCTTCCCAGCCGGCCTTGGCGGTGCCGTTCAGATCGTCCTGCGTGGTGTAGCGGCCGGCGGTATCGATGAGGATTGCCTCGTCGGTGAACCACCAATTGCAGTTGCGTGTGCCGCCGATGCCCTGAACCGAGTTGCTGCCGAGCGCATCGCCGAGCGGGAATTTGAGGCCGGAATTGGTGAGCGCCGTCGTCTTGCCGGAGCCCGGCGCGCCGAAGATCACGTACCAGGGCAGCTCGTAAATATAGCCGAAGCGTCGCTTGGTGATGCGGCGCAGGAACTGCAACGCCTCCTTCAGCCGGCTGTGGATCTCGCCGACCTCAGCCTGCTGGCTGGCCGCCGCTTCGGCCTCGGCGTCACGCTCGATCCCTTCGACGAGCTGCTTGTCGCGACGGCGGTCGCGGATCACGGTGAACAGGAGGTAGGCGAGCCATGCCGCAATGATGACGCCAATCAGCGTCAGCCGCGCCGAGGCGCTCGCCAGCGGCTTGAAGTCGCCATAGGCGGCGAGATAGCCGTAGAACCAGATGACGACGCAGATCGCCGCCACCCATATGATCGAGATGAAGCGGCGGCCGAGAAGGCCGGCATAGGCTTCCACATAGGAACGCAGCGTATAGAAATAACTTAAGGGATTCATCATCGCGAAGCGCCTCCTGCGGCGGCAGCCGGTGCATTCGGTCTTTCGGCCTCGATCGGCGCTGTCTTGAAACCGGCGTCGTTCAGCCGTTCGCTCGGATCGGTCAGCACCAGGATCTCGGTGCGGCGGTTCATCTCCCGGCCCTCCTGCGTGTCGTTGCCGGCGATCGGATCGCTGTCGGCGCGTCCCTCGGTCAGGATCGCCCCCGGCCCGGTGAATGATGCGAGGATTTCGCCGACCGCCTTGGCGCGGGCTTCCGACAGGTGCCAGTTGGATGGGAACTGGATGGTGCGGATCGGCACATTGTCCGTATAGCCTACGACGACGGCGCGGAATTTCTCCGCGGCGAGCGCGCCGCCGATGCGCTGCAGGAGATCGTGGAATTTCTCGCTGACTTCGGCGCTGCCGGTGGCAAACAGGCCGGAATTGCTGATACGCACGAGCAGCCTGCCATTCGAATCCGACAGCGTGATAAGCTTCTTCTCGACCTCCGGCTGGAGGAAGGCGAGCAGATTGTCGAGACGGCTCGGTGGCTTTACCTGCGGCGGTGGCGGTGGCGGCGGCGTTTGCGCGACGACAACAGGCGGAGGGGCGCGCGGCGGCTCCGGCACCTTGACCAGCACGCTTGGCGTCTCGCGTGGCGGCAGGTTGGCAAGGCGCTCGAACGTGCCGTCGGAGGCGCGGTTCAGCGAAAGCGTGAAGAACAGGTAGCCGAAAGCCAGGATCAGCGTCAGGACGGAAAGCAGCGTCCAAAGGGCGGCGGCGGTGGGCAGCGGCTGGTGCCGGGCGGAAACGCCTTTCCAATGCGGAGAAAGCTCCCGTTCGAAGACGCCGTATTGGCCGAGCAGCGTCTTATAGAGACTGTCGCGGATGCGGGCGAGCTCCAGCCCGCCGCGCGCGGAAACGCGGGTGCGGCCCTCGAAGGCGAGCGACAGGCAGAGATAGATGAGCAGCAGCAGGTCCTTGTTGGCGCCGGGGCTCTGGTGGAAATGATCGAGCAGATCGAACACCCGCTCGCCGCCGGTCACATCCATATGGAAGGTGGAAACGAGGCCCGAACGGGCCCAGCCGGCGCGCACGCCCCAGGCTTTGCTGAGCACGACGTCGTCGACGGTCGCGCAGACGACATAATGGGCGGCACGCGCCCGCTCGGGGCTGATGCGCGCGCTGGCGAGATCCCGCTCGTAGCGGCCGACCGCTGCGATTGCCACCGACCTCAGTTCATCGATATCGGGCTGCTCGTCCGTGTAGCGCAGGCCATGGGCGAGGTTGAGCAGCGGCGCGGCCGAGCGCACCAAGGTCGGCACGTCTTCGGCGCCGAAGCGGAAATCCCGTACGAGTGTTTCGACCGATGCTCCGCCCGTCGCGAGCGCTGCCGCCGTTGCCTTCTCGGCTTCGGGAAAATCGAGAACGTCCTCCAGCATCTCCGCCATCTTTCGGGCGGATTGCTTTTTCTTCACACCATCCTCGGTGAGTTCGACGATGGTCGGCAGGCTTTGCCAGGTGGAGGCGGGTTCGTTCTTCATTCTCTAAGGGCCCACAGTTCTATTTCGAGCCCGGGGAAATCGCCGGCGAGGTGCACGGCGATGGCGCCGGAGGTATCGAGTTGTTTCCAGAGCGGATTCTTGGTGTCGAGTTCGAAGTAGATGGTGCCGGAGCGATAGGGGAGCTGGCGCGGCAGCACCGGCAGCGGCCGTACGGGAATGCCCGGCAGCGCCACGTTGACGAGGTCGGCGATGCGTTCGACCGGGCCGACCTTGATCTGCGCCGGCAGCTTGCGGCGCACGTCCTCGGCCGGCATCTCTGCCCGGACCGCCAGCACGAAGCCGGCATCCCGAAGCAGGGAACGGTCGTTGATCGTGCCGATCCTGACACCATGCCGGCGTTCGGCGAGCTCGATCGCCACCGCCGCCTGTTCGAGCACCGAGGAAAGCGAGGCTCTGAGATCATCGAAGACGGCGGCAAAGGTCGCCTTCAGGTCGTCGTGGCGGTAGGGCGGGAAGTCGCTCGCCCGCTTGCGCTCGGTGGTGAAGGTGGCAAGCTCGCCGGCAAGCTGGATGCAGTGCTCGTAAAAGACGATCGGATGGATGCGCGTCGCATTGGCCGAGATATGCTTCAGCATCGGATCGGCGCGATTGAGGATCTGCAGGAGCAGGTAATCGCCGACCTCCGCCGTGCCGCGGATGGTGGGATCGCCGATGCGTTCGGCAATGGCTTCGGCGCGGTGGCGCACGATGCCGAGAAGCTCGGTGATCAATTCGTTCAGCCGGCCGGCGGCCGTGCAGTTGAGGCTCGGCAGGATGTAATCGGGGTCGAGAATGACAGCCCTGTCGGAGCGCACCTCGATGATGCGGGCAAGTCCGATCAGCTCGTAGCCGGCCAGCTCGTCGCCGGTCTTGAGATAACGCAGGCTGAGGCGGCCGACATCGATGGGGGCCATGAAGTCGGTCTCGACATTTGCGTCGGGCGCCTCATAGGGCGAGGCCACGAGGCGAACGCTGTTGCGCTGAGCACCGCCATTCAGCGCCACATCAGCCTTGCCGGGCTGGCGGGCGGGAAGTGCGAGATAGACAATCGCATTCTTGGTGTTCTCGTCGAGATCGAGCGGCGGCGGCAGATCGGCATCGACGGGCGCTTCGAACGGCGTGCCGTCGGGCAACACGCCGCGCAGGTTCGACAGCGCGAACTGGCCGATCGCCAGCGCCCCGCGGTCGATGCCGATCTCCGCGATCCCCCAGGGATAGGGCGACAGGCCGTGCGTGGCGGTGCGCACGAGCCGTTCGGTCCAGCGGTCCGCCTGCTGAAAATGCTGCACGCGAAGGAACATGCCCTCGCTCCAGGCCACCCGGTTCTCATTCCTCATGATGCGCGTCTTGTCCTTCCTGGCTGTCTTGTGGACGAGGCCCTGTGTCCCTGCCGTTCATCGCTGCCAGCATGGCGTCGCGAAAAAAGTCCTGGACCGATCGGCTTTTGCCGTCTTTTTCGAATTGCGCCCGGTAGGCCCGCCAGTAGTTCCGGTCCCGACGCCAGGCGCCCGTCTCGACACGCGCTTCCAGGCTGCGCGGCTCCAGCTGGCCCGCCGCCTGGGCGAGGGCTTCGAGCGCGGAATTGAGCTTGAGCTGCCGGCCGAGCAGGGTCTCGATGCGGGCAAGCAGCGCCTCCTCCCTGTCAGGGAAGTCCGGCTGGCTGCCGGAAGGCGGTGCATTCATTTCGAAGACGGCATAGGCACTCTCGACAGCCTCCTCGAGCCGGCCGAGCAACGGCTCCAGCCTGTCGGCGAGGGCTGCGGGCCGGCCGATGCTCAGCGCCGGAAAATCTTCGGATTCGGGTTGCGCATTGTCGTTGACGATGTCGATCAGCGGCGCGGTCCGGCGTTGGGCGATGGGGACTGCGATATGGGTGGCGGAGCCGTGTTCCAAATGGCTGGCGTATTCGGTGTCCTCCGAATTCCAGTCTTCCGGCAGAAGCTGGGTCACGGTGCGAATCTCCGGGGGCCCGCTCCATCCGATCTCGACATTGCGGGATGACGCCGCGCCTTTCTTGCCGGCCTGTTCGGAAAGGCTCCAACCATCGGCCGTGCGCTCGCCGAGAATGCCGTTTGCGGTATGGCCGCCCGGCGCGATGTCGGCAAGGATCGCGGAAATGGTCAGCGGTTCGTCGCTCAAGACGAGCCCGGCATCGGGGTCCTCGATGTCGCGATCCCTGTCGCCGGAGATGTGGACGGAGAATGCAAGTCCGCCCATCTCCAGCCGCGACCTGTCGGAAAGCCTGGCGATTTGGCCTTCATGCACGGCAACGCCATCGACGCGGGAGCCGTTGGCGCTCTGGTCGCGCAACAGGAAGCCGTCGCGGTCGCGCTCGATGATGCAATGAAGTTTCGAAATCGAGCGCCTGTCCGCCGGCAGCTGCCAGTCGCAATCGGGCGCCCGGCCGAGCGTGCGCCGGCCGCGTTCGAAAAACCATTTCGGCCGGCCGGCCATTGTCACCGCGTCGCCGGTGATCTCTCTCAGTTCGAGCCGCATCCTCACCTCCTCACCGCATCTCGGTCGACAGGCGTTCGACGATGATCGCATCGCCGCTGTCCTTTGCCGCCGGTGCGACCCTCGCCCAGCTGTTCCAGCCGAGACGAGGCGGATCGCCTGCCTGGCCGAGCCGGCAGAAGGGAACGTCCTCCTTTTTCAGCACGACCTGTATGTCGAAATCGAGCGCCGAGCCGACATAGAGCCGGGTCAGGGCGAAGAGTTCGGTGATGGCCTTTCCGCCCGGCGCAAGCGTGAGATAATCGGCATAACCGAGCGGGCCGATGACGACGCGGAAGCCGCCGCTGAAATCGTGAACGGCGGCACCGGCTGTGGCATTGACCCCGAGCTGCACGCCCTGCAGCTGGCTCATCCGACTGCGCTCTTCCGGCGGAATGCTCAGCCAGCGGCCGCGGAACAATTCGATCTCCACCGGCAGGCCGCTGAATTCGGTCAGCATGGCGCGGAGGTTGACGGTATTGCGGTTGCGCGCCGCGAAGAAACCGGAAAAGCGCAGGATCAACTCCTCGTCGACGCCGCTCCGGTCGACGAGCCGCTTGGTGCCGAAGCCGGTCAGCGACAGCAGCGTGGTGACGAAAGCATTGCTTGCCCAAACGCCGCCCCAGCGCAGCCGCCTCGCAATCCGGTATTTTTCGCAGGCGTCGGCGAAGAGCTCCGCCATGCGCGCGCCAAACAGATCGAAAAAGCTCGCCAGCCCCCGCGATCGGTTGCGCTCTTCGCGCATGATGAGTTCGTTATAGGCCGATGGCATGGAGCCGAGCGCGCCGACGAGACCGGCAAGCGCACTGCGCACCGTGGCGCGGCCGGCCTTGCGCCTGTATCCGCTCACCGCAAGCGGCGCCGGCGAAACGCCGACATGGGAGGCGACGTCAAGCCGTCCTTCGCCGACCGACGCCTGCGCGACGCGAAATGCCGTCACCGGCTCGAAACGGCCGGGGTCGCGTTCGAGCAGGTCGGTAAGCGCGTCTGGCTTGCTGGCGGCTTGCATGTCCATGATTGACTGGCGGTCCTTTCTCAGAGAAGTGGGCGTTCGGCCGCTCGCGTCGGCCAGCGGGCGATCGGGCTCGACTGCCCCTTCATGCCGACAGTGAGCCGGGTGAAGCTGTTGACCGAGGTGTAGAGGCTGAAGAAGCGATCGAGCACGCTGCCGAACAGGAAGGCCGAAGGTCGGTCGATGGCGGCCGGATCGAATTCCAGCGCGATCTCGGTGCCGGGCACCATGCCGCCGCTGCCGAGACGGGCGGTCGAATTGGCGGCCTTGATCCTGACCAGCGCATCGGCGAACTGCTTGGTCTCCGGACTGTCGCGGAAGGCGTAGAGCGACAGGATGTCCTTCAATGCGGCACCCTCATTGTCGAACAGTGACAGATGATTGAGAAGGAGATGCGACATCAGTCGCCAGTTCCGGCCATCCTGATCGTTCATTCTGACCGACGGTGTCGGCGGGATCAGCGCCTCGACGCCTGCGACCGCCTCATGGCCGGAGGCGAGCTGCAGCAACGGGTGGCCACCGCCGAAGGGAAGCTGTTCCGGCAGGTCGCGGTTGAGGCAGAGCGTATCGACGCTCGCCACCGCATCGACCGAAGCGGCCGGCCGGCGCTGCCGGTCGACGAAGGCGATATCCATATCGCTGGTCCTGTCGTCTTCGTTGAAACGGCGAGAGGCCTGCCAGTAGGTCGCGCTCGCGCCTGCGCGTTGCGATCGTCCGAAGAAGGGCTGGCAGAATTCCTCCTGGCCGCGCGATCCGGTCAGCAGCACGCGGTCGATCGAATAGATCTCACGGGTCTTCTGGCGCCGTGCATCCGGCAGCAGACGGTATTCGGTGCGGGTGCCATCGACGGCGATCGGCTCGCAGACCTGGCGAAACAGGTTGACGACGGGCGTGGCGTTGAGCGCGAAGTCGCGGGCCGAAACCGCCCGCTCCAGCTTGGCGTCGCTTTCCCCGAGGTAAACGAAGAGTTCCAGCGTTTCCCCTCGCCAGCACTCGAGCCCTTCGATATCGAGAAACAGAAATTTCCGCGGCAGCGCGAAAAATTCGGTGAGCAGGCGGTAGCCGATGAAGCTCGGCGCCGGATAGGGCAGCATGGCCTGTTCCGGCTCGAAGCCGACGGGTTTCAGGTTTCTTGCCGGCAGGAAGATCGGCGAACGGTCGTCTGCATGTTTGGCAAGCGCGATGCCGAGCGTGTGGTTGGCAAGCAGTTCGTAGATCGCCACGGCCTGCTGCCAGGCAGAGGGAATATGCAGGTGCAGCCGGCTCAGGCCGAGGCTGCCCAGGGGCTTGCGGGCATCGAGAGAGCGGATGGAGAGCCTGAGGCAGCCGGCAACGCCGGCATAGGACGAAAGCGGCGCATTGATCGGCTGGCCGGAAAGCGCAGCACCCGTGATATCGATCGGTGCCATCTCGACATCCTGCGTAGTGCGGAAGCGGCAGGCTTCGCCTCTCACCTGCTCTGCGAGCACCTCGGTGTGGCGGGGCACGGTCTGGACGGAGGCGAGTGTGTCGCTTGGCCGGAACTTGACGATGCTCATCGACGGCAGGGGTGCGAGATAATGCGGATAGAGCGTTTCAAGCAGGCCGTCGGTCAGTTCGGGAAATTCGTCGTCGAGCTTCTGACGCACGCGCGCCGCCGAATAGGCGAAACTCTGGATCAGGCGTTCCACATGCGGGTCGTCGGCGACGTCGCCGGTCATGCGCAGGCGGCCGGCGATCTTGGGGAAAGCGTCGGCAAAGCGCGCGGCCCGGCGCCGCAGTGCCAGCAATTCCTCATTGTAGCGGTGCAGGAAACCTTCAGCCATGCGCCGCCTCCACGAGGACACGCTGGGTCGACGGATCGATGGTCGATTCGAAGCTGATCGGCGGCATGCCCTCATGCAGGCGGAAGGTCGCCTGGATGCGCATGCGCAGCGCCCGTTCGGTCATCGTCCGGCTTTTCAGGATCGTCACCCTGATATCGGCAAGCCGCGTCTCGAACAGCGCAACCCGCCGCTCGATAGCTTCCGCCAGCTTGAGCTTCGCCTGGTCGGTCATCAGATTTGCCGAGACGATACCGTCGACGCCATAGCTGACCAGGGCGTTCCGCAATTCTGAAAGGTCCGTCGGCGGCGTCGTCGGGCACCGCCGCGTGTTGAGCAGCGCTTCGAGATCGCGGCGGATCGCCTCCCTGACCTCGCGGACCTGGTCGACGAAACTGACCGACGGATCGGCGGCGCGATCCGGGGCCTCGTCGATCAGCCTGTCGAGGATCGAGCGGGACAGGACTCGGTCGCGCTGCCGGTAGCGTTCGAGCGGATCAACCATGCGCGACCTGCCTGCCGGCAGAGCTTGCCGGCTCGATCTCCAAACTTTGGGTGTCATGGAAGGAGACGAGTTCATCGCCGGCGAGGAAGCAGCGCTGACCGCGGCCGGTGGTGATGCCGCTCGCTTCCTCGACCCATTCGGTTTCGCGTCCGAGCCTGAGCGCCGCATCCTTGCCGGTGCCGTGATAAACGGCCGGCAGAAGCACCGATGCAGCGGCGCCGTCGATCAGCGTCAATTCGGCGCGACGGAAGGCGAGATCTCGCGGCCGGGCAATCGGCTCGATGGACAGGGCTGATATCTTGGCGAAGTCGATCCAGAGATAGCCGCCGCCGGTCATGATGACTTCGAGGGCGTGCGGTGTGCGGTCGTCGAGATCGCGGAAATCGGAAATCGCCTTGCCGTTCCGGATCAGCGGGCGCTCGCCCCTGAGGTCTTCGAGCGCAGCGAGGGCCGTTTTCGCATCGTCCGCATTGCCCTCGCGATGGGCGATACCGAGGCGGACGGCGAGCCTGTCGAGTTCGCTCGGCCCTTGCGGAAATTCCGGCAGAGCGGCGCTTTCGAACCAGGCGTCGCGTGCCGCCATCGCCCGAAGTTCATTGCGCAACAGGGCAAAGCCCATCGTCGCGTCGGGAGAGAGGGTAGCGGCAAGGCTGCACTGATTGTCAGCCCGCTCATATTCTCCGGCAAGGACGAGAAGATCGATATAGAGATGCCGCGCCTCCTGATCCGAGGGCTTGGCCTTCAGATGCGCCTTGACCTCTTCGAGCGCGTCCTCGAGGGCGTTGTCGCTGAGCGATCGGGCGATGCTGGCGCAAAGCGTCATGCGGACATCCTCTCGGGTATGGCGACCGGGCGGCTCAGAATCTGGCCGGTGGTTGCGGTCTCGGCGATAAGGTGGAAGCTCGTGGCAACGTCATCGAGCTGAAAATGCGGCTGCAGCCGGACGGTACAGGAGAAGCTGCCGGGCTTGCCCGGAATTTCGGCGACGCCGATGCCGGCCGAGCGCAGCGGGAAACGGGTGCGCAGCGCGATATCGGCGTCGTCATTGCCGAGCGTATAGGCGGTCAGCCAGTCCATGAGCTTGCGCTCGATCGAGAGCGCATCGGAGAGCTGGCCGATTTCATCGCGCATGATGACCTTGAGATAATGCGCGAAACGCGAGGCGCAGAGCACATATTGCAGCATGGCGGCGAGGCGGGCGTTCTGGCGTGCATGCTCGTTGGAATAATGCGGCGGTGCATGCAGCGACTGATTGGAATTGAAGATCGCCGCAGAGGAGAGATAGGTGGTCGCGACGGGAATGATGCCGAGGTCACACAGCTGTTGCTCCTGGCTGCTGGTCAGCTGGACTTCGACCGGCGCCTGGGCGGAAAGCCCGTTGCTCTCCGTGCCGAGATCGTAAGGCGGCAATTCGCTTGTGCTCAGCAGGCCGCCGTCGACGGCATCCTGCGTGACGCCGCGGATCTCCGCAAACCAGCCGGATGCGATGAAATTGCGAATGACGACGGTCGCAAAGGCGAAAGCGGCATTGCCCCAGAGCAACGAACTGCCGTCGGCAGCAATGCTTTCGCGGAAGGGAAAGCCGTCATTGCGATCGCGCGCATGCGGCGCAAGCGGCGAGCGCATCAGGATGCGTGGCGCGACGAGCCCGAGGAACCGCGAATCTTCTCGGGCGCGCAGACCGTTCCAGCGGATGCGGTCCGTTTCCGTGGCAAGCCAGGAGAAGTCGCTGACCCGGTTCAGCTCGTGAAAGTCTTCAAGCCCGATCGAAAGCGGCGCCGCACCGGCGACGAAGGGGCAGAAGGCGGCAGCCGCCACCATGCCGATTTGCGACAGCGTGCTGACCGGATCGCCGTCGGCGGGATCGTGCGGAGACAGGTGATAGTCGCCGACCAGCATTCCGAATGGCTCGCCGCCCGGCATGCCGAACTCGCGGCTGTAGATCAATTCGAAGAGGTGGCTCTGGTCGAAATCGCTGGCACGCTCCATGCTGCGCGCGAGCTCACGCCAGCTGACGCTGAGAAGCTTGACCTTCACCTCGCCGCTGCGGCTTGCCTCGCGCACGAGCATGGCAAGGCCACGCCATCTCGCCTCCATCGCCTGAAAATCGGGATGGTGGAGGATGGCATTGACTTGCCTGTTCAGCGCCTCGTCGATCAGCGTAATCAACTGATCCGCCCGGCGCCGCCATTCAGTGCTGGAACCCATCGTCGACCTGACCAAATGTTTCGGAAGAGCTTGGCGCGGCGGAAAACCGCCGCGCCGGACTCTGATTTCATCAGTTCTTCGAAGGAATCCGGGCGACCATGCGCAGCGAGGTCGTCAATTCCTCCATCTGCAGCCACGGACGCATCCAGGCCACGGCGTTGTAAGCGCCCGGCCTGCCGGGGATTTCCTGGACGGTGACCTTTGCCTCGCGCAGCGGATATTTCGCCCGCGACTCCTCGCCGGCGTCGTCATTGGCGTTGACATAGTTGGAGATCCAGCGGTTGAGCCAGGCCTCGCAATCTTCCGCTTCCATGAAGGAGCCGATCTTATCGCGGCCCATGACCTTGAGGTAATGGGCAAAGCGCGAGGTTGCCATCATATAGGGAAGGCGGGCGGAAACGGCGGCATTGGCGGTTGCCTCCGGCCGGTCGTAGAGCTTCGGCTTGTGGGCTGTCTGCGCCCCGAAGAACACCGCATAGTCGGTATTCTTGTAGTGGCAGAGCGGCAGGAAGCCGAGCTTGCCGAGTTCGGCGTCGCGGCGATCGGTAATGCCGACTTCCGTCGGGCATTTCAGATCGAGATCGCCGTCGTCGCTGGAGAAGATATGCATCGGCAGGCCTTCGACCTTGCCGCCATTTTCCGCGCCGCGAATGGCGGTGCACCAGCCGTTCTTGGCGAAAGCTTCGGTGAGACGCGTGCCCATCACATAGGCTGCGTTCATCCAGCAATAGGAGCCGTGCGGCAGTTCGCCGGTCTTGGAGCCGCCGGTTTCGTCGAAGTTGAATTCTTCGATCGGGCTGGTCTTCGGACCGTAGGGCATGCGGGCGAGCACGCGCGGCATGGCGAGCGTCACGAAGCGGGAATCATCGCTGTCGCGCAGGCTGCGCCACTTGGCGTATTCGACCGTCTCGAAGATCTTTTCCAGATCGCGGGGTTTTGCCAGCTCCCGGAAATCCTCGAAGCCGAACATGCGGGGGCTCGCCGCCGAGATGAACGGGGCGAAGGCGGCGGCGGCGATCATCGAGACGCCTTGCAGAAGCTGGACGTCGTCGAAGGAATTGTCGAACTCATAGTCGCCGATCAGCGCGCCCATCGGTTCGCCGCCTGGAGTGCCGAACTCGTCTTCATAGACCGACTTGAAGAGCCTGGACTGGTCGAACTCGACGGCCTTGGCGAGATCCTTGGCGATGTCTCGCTTGGAGGCGTTGAGCACGCGGATCTTCAGGTTGGCGCTGGTCTCGCTGTTCTTGACCAGATAGTGCAGGCCGCGCCAGGCGCCTTCGAGCTTGGTGAACTCCGGCGACTGCATGATTGCCGCGAGCTGGCTCGAGATCGCCTTGTCGATCTCGGCAATGGCGTTGTTCAAAGTGATCGTGAGGTTACGATCATAGGTGACGGTGCCCTTCAGGGCTTGATCGGTGAGGGTGCGCAGAAGGTCCTGCGCGCGGTCGGGCTCGGTCTGGCGGGTTGCCGCAACGACCTTCGAGAGCAGGCTCTCATCGGGTGCGAAGCCTACTTCTTCCTTTGTCTGCAATTGCGTTTCGGCGGTCATCTAACGATCCTTTTTTGCGAAGCGGCGACCCTCGGGGCTGTGAGGGTTTCCCTTAACAAGGGGCCGCTGCCGGACAACGACTCTTCAGGAATTCGCGCGGCCGCGATCGGCCTGCGATCCCAGGCACTCAATTCAGCACGTCCTTCGCCTCTTCGGCCTTGCCGCCGCCAAGCTGGGCCACCAGCTGCGAGAGATCGGCCTTGTTCTGCAGGATGTCCTCGAGCAGGCGCTCGAGCTCCTCGGAGCGGTCCGCCTTGCTCATCAGGTCGCGCAGCTGGTTGCGGGCGTTGAGCAGCGCCTTCAGCGCCGGCACCTGATCGACGACCGCGCCGGGTTCGAAATCGGCCATGCTTTCGAATTTCAGCGAAACCGGAAGCTCCGTTCCGTCTTTCTCGAGAGTGTTCTCGACCGAAAGCGTGAGGCCCGGTGTCATCCGGCGCATGACGTCGTCGAAATTGTCGCGGTCGATCTGCACGAACTTGCGCTCGCCGAAAGCCTTGAGCGGCTGCGTCGGATTGCCGGAGAAGTCGCCGAGCACGCCCACGACGAAAGGCAGCTCCTTCACCACCATCGCGCCTTCGGTTTCGACTTCATATTTAATATGGACCCGCGGCTTGCGAACCCGTTCCAGTTTCTCATGTACACTTGCCATCGAGGCTCTCCTTCGTCTCATCGGCGGATTACGAATTGCGGATGCTCCAGATTGCGGCCGGGCAGGGCCCGACCTCAGGCCGCTAGCCTCCCTTGTCGGTTACGGGCTGTATGCCGGCCGCTGTCAGCACTGCATTGCGCGTGTGCTGCTCAGGCAGGAGCTCGGCAAGTAGCTCGGAAAAATCCATGCGGCCGCGGCGCACCAAGGTCTCGATCGACATGGAGATCGGTGAATGGGGTTCGGTGCGACGGAAATAGCGCGCAACGACAGCGAGCAGTTCGAAGGCCTCTTCGCGTGAACGAATCATCTCGGCGTCGACGGGCCGCATGCGGACGGCCTCGGACTCACCGATATCGGTTGCCGGCAGCGGCTCCGAGCCTTGCGAGGCAGGGGTTTCGGACATGGCCGAGGGAGCCTCGATGCCGGCGAGCATCCGGATTGCAGATGCCGCTTCCTGCAAAGCATTGCGTGTATTGGAGCTCGGCGGCGCCTGATCCCCGCAGTGATGATCAAGTATTTCGATCATGCGGTCGAAAGCGGCGATGCACTCTGTCACCACCCTGAGATGGGCCGACATCTGTGCGACACCGGCTTCTGCCGCCGCCTGCTGCAATTCCTTGCGCCGCTCGGCTTCGTTCGACCGCTGCGAAAGCTGGAAATCCCAGAGCGAAAACTGAGCGAATTTTCCGTCCGGGATCAACGAAGTCAAACGAATAGCCTGGATAAGCGTTCCTTCGCCGCCCACGCCGTTAAGACCCGCAAAGGGAGCGAACCGCTCCTCGAAATCGCTGTCTCCGATCGAGTGCAAAGTGTCGAAATGCTTGTCTAAAAGCGACGCGGTTGCAACATAGACGTCGCGCAATCCTGAGAAGCCGCGCAGCCGCAGCTGCGCTTCGGCGAGCCAGGCCAATACTTCTATGTCCTTGCTCTCGGAAGAAAGAATTTGCAATCCAAGATTGCTAACATCGTGCCAGGCGGGTGCAAGCATAATAATGTCGCCTGGTGAAATACTACGTTCGGCTGTACGTGCGGCGTTTCTGGCGTCTTTAATTCTATAGTATATTTCACGTGATGCAGTATTGGTCCGAACGTTTTCTCCGCACGGATAATTTTGTTCAAGTGGATTTATGATTTCTCTGACATTCACGCTGTTAAATACCTCAAAAATCTAAACATACTGCGACCGGGCCGGCATTTTGTGCGGCTTGTATTGGCTTGTCAACCATCTCCCGATGATGACGGATTTATGACGACTACTCTAATGCTCGTTTTTGAAAATAGAGTCTTTTTTCTTCTGGACAAGGGTTTATGAGCGCCCTAGTTGTTGCTTCGCATCACGAGGACGCACTGAATTTCGTCGAATAAACGGGACTTGCGGATGTCGAATATCGATCTCAATCGTCTGATAAGAACGCTTGAGCCTAATTTACGTGTCGGACTTGAGACAGCGGCTTCGCTCGCCGTGCGCCACCAGCACGCCGTCGTGGACGTCGCTCATTGGCTTCGCTCCCTTCTTGATATTGCGGCGTTTTCGGCCGTCTTCGAAGAGCTCAAACTCTCCTCGGAAATGCTGAGAACGGAGCTGGATGCGGCGATCGCCGACATTCCGCGGGAGGCCGGTGCCGCGCTGGCGCTCTCCCCCAATCTGCTGGCCCTCGGTCGGGAATCCTTCCTGGTTGCATCGCTGCAGTGCGGCCGTAATGTCGTGCTGCTGGCCGATCTGCTCGCCGCCCTGACCGGCGATTCGGCATTGCGGGTGGTTGTGCGCGGTATCGCCCCCTCGATACGCAATCTCGACCGGGCAATGCTCGACAAATTGCTGGAAAAGGCCTCCGGCCCGTCGGACCAGCTTTCCGTGCCCACCGCGACATCGGCAGGCAATGAATTTCTGCGGCTCTACACGCACGACATGACGGCCGACGCCCGCGCGGGCCGCATCGATCCGGTCATTGGCCGCGACGCTGAGTTGCGGCAGCTGATCGATATCCTGACGCGCCGTCGGCAGAACAATCCGATCCTGGTCGGCGAGGCGGGTGTCGGCAAGACCGCGGTTGCCGAAGCGCTCGCATTGGAGATCGCCGCCGGCAATGTTCCGGCCCGGCTGAAGGATGTGAAGCTGCTGCTGCTGGATCTTAGCCTGCTGCAGGCCGGCGCCGGCGTCAAAGGCGAGTTCGAACGGCGCCTGCATGGCGTGGTCGACGCGGTAAAGACGTCGTCGGAACCGATCATTTTGTTCATTGACGAGGCGCACGGGTTGATCGGCGCCGGCGGACAGGCAGGGCAAGGCGATGCCGCAAATATCTTAAAACCGGCTTTGGCGCGCGGAGAACTCAGGACGATCGCGGCAACGACCTGGAGCGAATACAAGCGCTTCATCGAGAAGGATGCGGCCCTGACCCGCCGCTTCCAGACCGTGCATGTCCGCGAGCCGGACGAAGAGGCCGCAATCCGGATGCTGCGCGGCGTGGCACAAAGCCTTAAAATCCATCACAAGGTGCGTATCCGCGACGAGGCGATCGTCGCCGCCGTCCGCCTTTCGGCGCGATACCTGCCGGACCGGCAGCTTCCCGATAAGGCGATCAGCCTGATCGACACGGCTGCCGCCGCCGTGGCGCTGGCCCGCCAGACGAGGCCGGAGGCTTTGAAACAGCTTACCGACGAACGCGATCTCCTGGAAACCGAGGCAAACTGGCTTGCGCGAGAACCCGAGACACCGGAAAAGGCCGCCCGGCTTGGCGAAATCGCCGTCAAGCAGCAGCAGATCGTTGCGCAGATCGAAGCGCTCCGGTCGCAGTTCGAGGAAGAAAACCGGCTCGTCCGCGAGGCCGACCGGCTGGAGGAATTCTTTTCGCCGGACGATGCCATCGTCCCGTTGGCGCCGGCGGACAGTGGCGACGGCACGAATGTTGCGCCTTTCCCGCCGCAGGCCATGACCGCGGAAGCCGCCCGCGCCGCCTTTGCCGTGACCGAACGGACACTCGCGGCGGTGGCGGATCAAACGGCCCTGTTGCCGCGTGTGGTCGACAAGGACGTCGTTGCATCAATCGTTGCCCGCTGGACCGGAATTCCTGTCGGCAAGCTGCTGGCGGACCAGATCGAAACCGTCAAGACGCTCGATGCCCGCCTGAAGGAGAGGGTGCTCGGCCAGGACGCGGCGATCGAACGCATCGCTTCGGCCATGCGGGCCTCGCGCGCCGGACTTTCCGATCCGCGCCGGCCGCCGGCCGTTTTTCTGTTGGTCGGCATGTCCGGCACCGGCAAGACCGAGACGGCGCTGTCGCTTGCCGACATGCTCTATGGCGGCAGCCGCTATTTAACGACCATCAACATGTCCGAGTTCAAGGAGGAGCATAAGATTTCCATGCTTCTCGGCTCGCCGCCCGGTTATGTCGGTTACGGCGAAGGCGGCGTGCTGACCGAGGCGGTGAGGCGCAGGCCCTATGGAGTGCTGCTGCTCGACGAGATCGACAAGGCCCATCCCGGCGTTCAGGAAATCTTCTACCAGGTGTTCGACAAGGGAACGCTGCGTGATGGCGAAGGTCGCGACATCGATTTCAAGAACACCACCATCGTCATGACGGCGAACACCGGTTCGGAAATGATCGCAGCCCTTGCCGCCGATCCCGAGACGATGCCGGAGGCGGAAGCGCTGGAAGCGATGCTGCTGCCGGAATTGCAGAAGCATTTCAAGCCGGCCTTCCTCGGCCGCACGACCGTGCTGCCCTTCATGCCGCTTGGGCCGGAGACGCTGTCGGGCATCGTCGACATCCAGATCGGCCGAATCCGCGAGCGAGTTGCCGCCACTTACGGGACGACGCTTTCATTGTCGCCGGCAGCCCGCGACGCGCTGATTTCGCGCGCCCGCACCAGCGAGATGGGCGCCCGCGCGATCGAGGTCATGATCGCCCGCGACCTCCTGCCTGTTCTTTCGACGTTTTTCCTCGATGCCGTCGCGGCCGGGAAGAAAATTACGGGGATCACCATCGGTTACGATGGGCAACGCTTCGGCCTCGATGCCGAAGAGGCCGCCCCCCAGGAATTCGGCACGCCGGGGGAAAGCCGGTTGTCGGATGAAGTAGCCCCGAGCCGCAAACGCGCTCGGGGAGCAGGACGAAGAAAGGCGACTACGCCTTAGACGCAACTAGGCACTCAACCGCCAATAGGAGAGCTTACAGAATGCCGATTTATCTTCAGATCGACGGTATCCAGGGTGATGCGACCCACGAACAGCATCGCAAGTGGATGGATATCGAAGCCATCCACTGGAACGTTTCCCGCAACATGAACACCTCCGCTGGTTCGGCGGCCAACCGCGAAGCTTCCGAGCCGACCGTTTCGGAAGTGATCCTCACCAAGGTCAGCGACTCCTCGTCGACCAAGCTCTTCCAGGAGGCCTGCTCGGGCCGCACCGGCAAGCGCTCGGTCATCCATCTCGTCACCACGGGCAATCCCGGCGACACCTATATCGAGTATTCGCTCGAGAACACGCTGATCGCCAGCTACTCGATCGATTCCAACGGTGACCGCCCGGTCGAGACGATCAAGCTGAACTTCACCAAGATGGAAGTGAAGTACACGCCTTACGACGACAAGCACTCGCCGCAGTCGCCGATGATCGCTTCCTACGATCTGGCGACCACCAAGGCCGCTTAATATCCGACTGGAGCGGGCGCCTTTCACGATGGCGTCCGCTCACTTCATTGTCGTCGCGGGCTGAAGGAAGTCTTTCCCATGAGCGGATTGGACATCGATAATGTGAAACTGACGAACTACCATCTTATCGTCGAGGAAGTCTTCGACGAAAGTGTTTTCGGCATGGTGGCGCCCAGCTTCAAAATTAAGGGTGTCAAGGGGCTAGGTACCAGTCATCTTCAGGTGATGCGCAGCGTCTACACGCTTGCGATCGGCGAAGATGTTTATTTCAAGGGCCGCAAGCTGCAGGGTTCGCCGGGCGTGAGGGAACTGCTATCGGAATTCTTTGAATCCGGAACGCAGCTGACGGCCCGCCCAAACGGCCGCACGACGGTGATGCACCGCTATCTCGGCAAGAAGAATATCTTCACAGCCAAGGCGCTGGAGCACTACAAGACCTCCGTCACGTTGAATTTCCTTCGCATCTACGGCGAGGATCCGGCGCCGACGCGTCTGCTCTACGGCAATCCGGCGGTGACTTTCATCCAGAAGACCGGGGAACGGCCGATGGCCGCGGCCTATTTCAACGGCAACAACAATCGGTTGGAACTTCTTCACTATTTCGACCGGCGCACCCTTGTCGACGGCTTCCTGAAGCGCTTCTCGGAAGCATCTGCTGCGGCCGTAGGCTGAGAAGGTCTCTATCGATGAACGATATGTCGTCGGCAATCTGAACTCTTTGATTTTGTGAGCTGGTGGATGAAGTCTTCGCTCGGCAATTGCCGTAATTTTCGCAATATGTGGAAACGCGATAGCTGGATGGGCCCTGTTATGGCCATCCTGCTGCTTGTCGGCGCCGTGCCCGTCCAAGCGCAGCAGTCCGATATCTGGCGGATGAGCAACCAGCAGCTCCTGGAAGCGCTCAAGGGCGATGCCGCGCCGGAAATCACCAATCCGGAACTTCGCCGGCAAATCTCGTACGAGCGTGGCGCGGCCTATGTGGCCGGCGTTGCCGATGCGACAGATGGAAAGACCTGGTGCATTGAGGGCGGTGTCCTCATTCACGAGCTGACGGACCGCGTCTTCAGCCATCTGAAAACTCTGGCGCCGGAGAGCCTGCAGCAGAATGCTGCGATCTCTGTCTCCGCTGCGCTCAGCAAATCCTTTCCCTGCAAAGAAAAATGATTTTGGAGCCGACATGATCAACGTAGCTTTCGATGAGCTTTACGCCAATTACCCGAGCAGCGCCACGTACCGACCTAACTATGTCAGTCAGCAGGACCTTTTTCGTGAGCTTGGTTGGGACGCGCTTCTGAACAATCCGCTCTACGCGAATACCTGCGCCGTGCGCGTCAGCCTCGCCTTCGTGAGGTCCGGCATCAAGATCTCCCCGAAATCCCACAATATCCTCAAAGGCCCACACGCCAACAAGGGCCTGGAGGTCTCCATGCGCCGGCTCGCCGATCTTTTGGCGACCTCACGCTATCTCGGCACTTACGAATCCTACACCTCCGCGACGGCGCAATCCGGCATTGGAGCCCGCAAGGGCGTCGTCGCCTTCAACGGCATACCGGGTTATCGCGGTGGCGGGCATATCGATCTGGTCATCGGGGCCGCCGACGCGGCTCAGTGCGCCTCTTCCTGCTACTACCAATCCCAGTCGATCTGGTTCTGGCCGCTCCTTTCGAGCCGCACGTCCTAAGCTTTGAGGTTCAAGCCATGAACGATCAGCCCTCTGCCGCCGATTTTATCCAGGCAAGCCGCATCCTGAAGGTCGTTTCGCCGCTCGGCGAGGATCAGCTGCTGCCGGAGCGCGTGACGATCGAGGAAGGCATTTCTTCGCTCTTCGAAATCAAGGTTTCGGCGCGCGCCAAGAAGCCATCCGTCAAGCCGGAGGATCTGATCGGCCGGCTGATGGACGTCTCCGTGGAGGTGCAGCAGGGCGATGGCGAAGGCGCGGTGCGCCGGCCGTTCAACGGTCTGGTGACCGAACTCAACGAGGGGCCGCCGATCACCCGCGGCCTCAGATCCTATTCGATGGTGCTGCGGCCGCAGATGTGGCTGCTGTCGCGCCGCTCCGACTGCCGCATCTGGATGGACAAGACCTCGATCGACATCGTCGAGACGCTGTTTTCCGAGCACGGCATTCCGGCGCCCGACACGTCGGGCGTGATCACGCCACCGCCGCCGCAGCATTATTCGGTGCAGTGGAACGAAACCGACCTTGCCTATCTCACCCGCCGCTTTGAAGAGGACGGCTTGTTCTACTGGTTCTCGCATGAGGACGGCAAACACAAGCTGCATGTGGCCGACAGCGCCCGTTCCTGGCTTGGCCCGTCGCCATCGGCGCAGGGAGAGGGGCGGGTTCGCCTGGCACAGGGCTCGGCCGACCGCAATCACATCACCGAGTGGAGCCGGCGTTACTCCTATGTGCCGGGCCAGCGGGCCGGTGCCGACTGGAACTTCGAAACCCCGCGCATGGTGCCAGGCACCATGACGCCGTCGCTGGTGCAGATGCCCGAGGCGACCAAGCGGGAGCTTTACGAATATCCGGCGCGCATCTCCTCCGTGGCCGAGGCGGAGCGGGCGGAAAAGCTCAGGATGCAGGCCTCGGAAGCCGATCATGACCGTGTCTTCGGCGGCTCGACATCGCGCATCCTCGAGGCGGGACGCCGCTTCACCCCCTATGAGGTTGCTCATCCCGACCACGTCTATGAGGAACATGTGGTGGTGAAGACGACCCATACCGTCGTCGACCGCTCCTATGAGACCAACAGCAACGAGCCGGAATATACCAACACCTTCGAGGCGGTGCCGTCGCGGGTGCCGATGACGCCGCACCGCGAGACGAAACGGCCGCGCATCGAGGGCACCCAGGTGGCGATCGTCGCCGGCCCCGCCGGCGAGGAGATCCACCCCGACCAATACGGCCGCATCAAGCTGTGGTTCCCCTGGGACCGCAAGGCCAAAAAGGACGGCTCCGACACCTGCTGGGTGCGCGTCAGCCAGGTCTGGGGCGGCGGCACCTGGGGCGCCCAGGTCATTCCGCGCATCGGCATGGAGGTGATGGTCGCCTTCGTCGACGGCGACCCCGACCGGCCGCTGGTGACCGGTGTGGTGCCCAATCCCAGCAACACAGTCCCTTACGATCTGCCAGCCAACAAGACGCGCATGGTCATGCGCTCGAACACCCATAAGGGCACCGGCTTCAACGAAATGACCTTCGAAGACGAGGCCGGCCAGGAGAACATGTTCTTCCATGCGCAGAAGGACCAGACGACCCGCGTGCTGAACGACCGCATCAAGCGCGTCGACCGGCACGAGGTCTCGGCGATTGGTGGTAATCGCGCGGTGGAAGTCAGTGGTAATCAGAAGCATGAAATCGGCGGTTCCGTGAACACCGTCGTCGGCGGCACCGGGCCGATGGCGATGGCGCTGATGGGTGCGGTCAGCGGTCTCTCGGGACATACCGCCGGGCTCCTGGCGCAGGCCGGGCAAATTGCAGGCGGCGGCGGGGCCGGGCTTGCGGCCTTCGCCGGCACGGTTGCTTCTTCTGCGCTCGGCTTTCTCGGCGCCGGCGGACTGGGCAGCCGCGAGGGCGTGGTGGCAGGGCCGTCGCCAAGAGCGGATGCGGGCACAGCGCTTGCCGGTTCCGGCACAGGAGTGGGCGATGCGGCTTCGGGCCTTTTCCCAATGCCCGGCATCATGAACACCATCGTCGGCGCCTTCAAATCCGACACGATCGGCATAGCGCGGGCCGAGCAGATCGGAATGAGCAAGGTCACCAATGTCGGTCAGACCTCGCTGGAGAGCGTCGGCAAGTTCAAGAAGATCGCGGTCGGCGAGGAATTTGTCATCGAATGCGGCGATTCCAAATTCATCATGAAAGCCAATGGCGAAGTGATCATCCTCGGCAAAACCTTCAACTTCGTTGCGACCGAACACTTCCAGATGCGCGGCAAGCCGATCGACCTGAACTGAGGAGGAAGTTCGCTTGGAACTGATCAATCGGCTTCCCTTTCCGGCTATGGCTTTCCGGCAATTCGACGCGAATGGGGATTTGGATTGCGTCGTGTCGGTTCGCGGAACCTTCGTTCACCGCCAGGGCGATCCGCTCGCCATCGCCGCGAAACAGGAAGATTTCCAATGGGAGGACGCCTATGAGAGCGATCCCCATGCCGGCCCCCTGCTGCGCCAGACCGACTTGACGCCGGAGAAGGCTGGAACCGACATCACATTCCTTGGCAATGCTTATGCGCCGGGCGGCACGCCAGCCCCGTCTTGGCAAGTTGGCCTGCGCGTCGGAGAGCTTTCCAAGAGGCTCGAAGTCCACGGCGCACGTTTCTGGCGCCCTGTGATCAATGAAAAATGGGCGGGCTTTTCTGCCAGAGAACCCAAACGCGTCCTGACGGATTGGCAACTCACGCAAGCCGAGCCGGCATCCCAGGTGCCGATATGCTGGAGCAAGGCCTATGGCGGCCAAATCCCTGGTACGGGCAACCCGGAAACGGAAACACCCGCCGATGTCGAAGCGCGCAATCCACTCGGCTGCGGCATCGTCAATCTCGACATGCCCTCGGATCACCCGCCTGTCGCCGCACCACAAATTACCTCACCCGGTGAGACGCTGAATTGGCGCGAGCCTGCCGAGCCGCAGGGATTGGGCCTCGTGTCGCCCTGGTGGCGGTCCCGCCAGCAACATGCCGGCACTTATGACGATGTTTGGCTCAACGAGCGCCATCCGCTTCTGCCCAGGGATTTCGATGAGCGCTTCTGGCAATGCGCCCATCCAGATCTTGTTGCCGTTCCACATCTGGCCGGTGACGAGGATTATCAGTTGGATGATCTGCACCCGCGCTTTGCGCGCGCCGCGGGGCGGTTGCCGGGAATAACGCTGGGGGTACGGTGTGTTGGCCATGATCGGGACGAATGGCACCTGCTGTCGCTGGACGGCGTACATTTCGACTGGCGAGACGACGAGCGAGTGATGCTGACTTGGCGAGCCCGCTTTGCGCTTGCGGAGGCTCTAGGAACCGAGCTGACGCTGACGCGGGTACGGCTCAACGTCGAGGCTCCAATGGGCGGGGTAGCAGCATGAGCATCCCACGCGACAACTATGTCGGCGAGCCCGATTATCCAAGACCATGGACGACGAAACAACCGCGAGAGGGATTGCGCGACTTGGACGAGGCGCGGGTCGTCTCGCTATCGCCGGATGTCTGCCTGACTCCGGTAGGCTCGTCTGCCGTCCCCGTCCCGTACCCGATCGTCGACTATTGCGGGCACGACAAAGACTACACGCCAACCGTCCGCTTTACCGGCAAGAAGGCGATGGTCATGCGCTCCTGCACGACCCACGTCCATGGCGATGCACCGGGAACGAAAAAGGGTTTCAAATCCGGCACCGTTGAAAATATTTGCGAGCCGATCGGTCATGCCGAGCAGGTACGCGCTGAGGGCTCCCATGTCATCCGCCATCTCGACCGCTTCTGGATGAACAATCGGAACACGCAGGGCGAAGCGATCTTCATCCGTGGTACCGAGACATTCGCAGCGCCGGAAGACGACGATCCTGTTCCGGGGTCTCTCCGCTGGAACGGCAGTGACGAAGGCAGGGTCATCAGCGATGCCTCACCCGAGCCGATTATCATGGGTGCGCAATATGCTCAGGCGGTCCCGGCAACGGTGCCTCAAACGGTTCCTGTGCCGGCCCGACCAGCCCCGGTGCCGCGACCGCCGGGACAAGTCATCCGGCCGAATGTCCCGCAGTGGAATAAGCCTCCGCCCCGACCGTCCATCAAAGTTGGCAAATGGGTCGGAAGGCTCGGCCGATTTGGTCGGGCGATGACTGGCATCGGAGCATTTATCGAGGGTATGTGGCCAACCTCAACGGCAATGCCGTGGTACGACGAAATGCCTCAAGATGATTTCGAAAGCGTACTTTTCCGGAAAGCACGCGAACTCGAGGAGCAAGGCGTCGACGTTGATGACATTCAGGAGTGGTTCCGATCGGAGCGAGCAGAGAATGCGCGACGCCGGAGGCAACAGGAGATCGAGGAAAAACAGAAACCGCAACCACTTCCTCAGACGGAGGGCGCGCGCGTTGATGAGGAAGGCTCCCAACGTCGGTGCATCGTCGGCCCCTATGAGGAGATCGAGCCCATATGTCGGGGCAATGCTCACCATATCGTTCCTGACATGGCTTACAGGCTAGGGCGACGACCTGTTAAATCGGAATATAATTCTACAGAGAATCGTATCCCGAACGCGCCCACGCTTAACCAGGGGATGTCAATTTGTTTGCTAACCCGACAGCATGGGAGCGATAGCGAAGGATTGCATGGCGTGCTCCGGCAACGGTTTTCGGATCTCGCAAGCCCCGTACCGGGCACCGCGCCGATGGGTGCAATACTCGCCGAAAGTCTCAAAGTTATTGAAGATATCCCGGATTTGCCGGAAGAATGTAAAGCATTAGCCGCCGCCATGGCTACAGGCCAGGTCGCATCGAAAACAGGATTCGCAGCTCCTGGGCGAACGAAAGAACGACCGCTCCCGTCCGGCGATGCCGAAACTGTTCTTAGAAGGGGACATTATTAATGATTGGCAGTGACTGGAAGGCGACGATTCAAGCCGCCGCGGCATTTGACGCAGACCGCTTCACAATATGTGTTGGCGAGCTGGAATATGACGATCCGTTTACTGCGATCATTTCCTACGATGGGAGGTTTTCCCAACCTTGGAGCAGAACGGATGTTGAGCGCGAAATCGTCGATATCAGTTATATGGAAGACGCAGCTTCGGGTGGTCCAATACCTGTAGCGCTCAGCAACGAGGGCGACGTGTATGTCCTGAAAAACGAACAGGTGGAGCGATCGAAGATTCTCGGAGCCGGAGTTCTCAGTGACGATGCGGAGGGTTTCGGGGCAGTCAACACCTTGGTGATCGACGGAGATACTCAATATGTCGTCGGGGATAGTCGCCAACTCTACCGCCGAGAGGGCCTTGGAACATGGCAACGGCTTTCTGCGGATAAGTCCCGGCAGGATGGTTATGAGGCTGAACATTTCGGGAATGCGATTTCCTTGGAAGGTTCGCTCCTGATCGAAAGTTTTCAACGACCTTATTCAGCACCGAACGCTGCGCAGTTCGATCCCAAAACTTGGGAAAACGTCAGCCCGGAGCAGTTTCTAAAGATGATGAAGGAGCAACGATCCGAGCGCGTTTCAAGGCCACGCATCCAACGCGTCTATCATTATCTCGACGGCAGCTTCTCTCGATTAACCCTCCCTGAAGATTGCATGATTAGAGCACTATACCGCGACCCGGAGCAGCGCATTTGGCTTTTGGGCGTGGGAGGTCTGATTATGCAGGGAACCATCGAAGGAGGATTTGAGAAGGTCGGCTTCCACGGGGATAAAGAAACTTTGTTCAGCGCCGCGTGGTATCGTTCCGAGTTGTTTGTGGCCACAGACGACGGTCTTCGCCGATTTGACGGCCATAAGCTTAGCATTGTGAAACCCAAACTAAGATCTGCAGCTATAAACCGAAATGTTCCCGCCCCGCTGAAAATTCAATCTTTCGAAAACACGCTGATTTATTTCGACAGGAAGCATGGCGTGTGCAGGTGGGACGGACTGTCATGGGATTGGTATGAGATTCCGGCGTCGCTTCTGCAGCGCGAGTTCAGAGGCTTACCTGCCAGGCAATAGGGCTCGTCTATCGTATGCTTGCAGCCAGGGCAGAATTCCACACACCGGAAAATCTAAGGAGCCGGCGTCTATTCCGACGATGCGACCGACCTCGGATACGTCAACTCAATAGCGCTGATTGGCGACGCCTTGTTCGTAACGGGTTATCACTCGCAGCTTTACCGCCTGACGGATATCGACATCGACTGGTTTCGAAAGGAAAGGCTGCCGCAGGCGCCAGAAACCTATGATTACCTCGTCTTCGGTGATCTGAACGGCATATCAGAAACCAGCCTCTACATGAACGTTAAATATTCTCCAACGAGCACAAAGCGCCAATTGACCGAGGAGGAAGAAGAGTGCGCCGCGGAGCTATTTGAGCTAGGAAAAACCGATGAGGCACTAGCCATTCACCATGCCGCCGAAGGCCAGACGCGTGTTTTGGAGGGCCGCCTCTACCATTGGAACGGGCAAGAATGGCGGATTGTGGCCAAGCCGCGCTCAGGAAAACACTATCCGGAGCCAGAAACCCTTTCTGACATCTTCGTTGAATCAAGAGACAAGATCTGGGCTGTCGGCGGTAATGGCGTCATTTTGTTCGGCAATGCCGAGCATGGTTTTCAGGATATTTCCTTCAAGGGAAATGATGAGAATTTGCGCTCGATTACGAAATTCAAGGATCGGATGGTGATCGCGTCTGATTACGCTTTGCACTGGTTCGATGGACATCTGCTGTCTCCCTTGAAACCCGTCCTTGATCCGAGCATCAATCGCAACATTCCCAACCCGCTCAAAGTCCAGGCTGTTGACGATGTGCTGTATTACTTCGACACGAAACATGGCGTTCATACCTTCGATGGTGAACGCTGGACAGAAATCGAAATTCCGCCTGAGTTGCTGGAGCGCGATTTCAAAGGACTACGGGCGGCCAAGACTCGATGACCGACGCCATTAATGACGATGAAGATTTCGAAGAGCTCTATGGAGCATGGGAGCCGACGCTTTACGCCGCGGCTATGGCGGATGATCGGTACTTTGCGCTTTTGCTCGGCGGTCCGCGCTGGGACGATCCCTATACTATCATTCTCACTCGGGATGCCAAAGCGCAGACATTTTCGCGCCTGGATGTACGACGCGAATTAAGGGATATCAGAGTGGTGCCGCGGGCCGATGACGCGGGCGAGCCATCTTATGTGGCGCTCAGCCTAAACGGCGACATCTATTTGATCAGTCCCAAAGGCGCAGAGCACTCGATCATTCCGGGAACCCAGGCCGAATCCGATGATGCGCCCGAGATCCTGTTCAGTTCCATTCTGCCGGTGGAAGATCAATGGCTGGTTGCGGGTGGCAAAGGCTTTCTGAAGCTTTGTAAAGCAAAATCCTGGCAAGATGTTTCTCCGTCTCCGCCAACAGCGTATCCCTACAACGTGCCCGATTGGACGATCCTTGGGACCAATCATAGCGGTGATATTTTCATCGTGGCGACGCAGGCGGCGAACACGCGGCATTTCAATCTCTATCCTGGCCATCCGCTTTATCGAGACGGAATGTCTGAGGACGAGGAATTTGAGAATCAGAAAAAGCTTTATGCCGAAATGGATCGCTATCCGCGTCTGAAAACACTTTCCACAGGCCGGCCCGGCGCCTGGAAGCAGCAGGTATTACCGGATCGCATCGCTCGGTCTCTTCCCGCTTATGGCTATGTAGCCGATGTCGAGAGTGATGGTGTCGAGGCGGACTACGTCATCGGCTCCGACGGTCTTGTGATGAAGGGTAATCCAAATACCGGTTTTGCCGATATCTCATCGATTGCCGATCGCGAGAAGAATTTCAAGGACGCCGTTCGCTTGCGCAACGATCTCGTTCTTGCGACGGGCACTGAACTCTTCCGGTTCGATGGGCATTTGGCAAAGCCGTTTGTGCCCAAGGTGAAGATGCGCTCCGCCCCCTTTGTCCTGCAGCCGAGTGCGATTTTCGTCCAGAACGACAAGCTCTATGTTTTCGATTACGGGCTTCGCTATTACATCTTGGACGATGCGGGTTGGCATCAATACGATATCCCGAAAGACCTTTCGGCACGGCCGTTCAAGGGTGGGAGCGACAAAGGATCGCCTTGACCGAATCGAGTGGCTGATGAGCAACTGGTGGCCTCACGACAAGAATTTGGAGCCAATATGGCCGCTACACCTCGGCGCCCCCTGCAGGAAATAATGGATGAATTCGGACCAATCAAAGACGGTATAGCGGTTTCCGCTTTGCAGGCTGAGCGCTACCGCGGGAAGTTGCCTGACGCCATGGTTGATTTCTGGATTGAACATGGTCGCGGGCAGTGGCGTGATGGTCTCTACTGGATCTGCGATCCGGAACCGATCATGCCTGTTTTGCATACGCTGTCTGCCGGCGATCCGGAATTCGACGCCGGAAGAATGGTGCCTTTCTTGCGTGATGCATTCGGTGAAGTCAGCATCTGGCATCCCACATTTAAGGTGATCACGCTCAATGTGAATTCCGGCACGGTCACCACCACGGACATTACCACCAAAGTCATCGAGGGTATGCCTCCCTTCGATGACGATATGGCGGTAGCTTCCGCCGTGGACGCCAGTGTTTTCGATATTAACGGCTGGGTGGATTCTACGACCGGCAAGCCAGTTTTCGATGCCGTACGCCGGCGGCTCGGGCCGATTGATGCCAGTCAGGTCTATACTATGGTCCCGCATTTCCGCCTCGGCGGCGCCGGCGCCGCTAAGGATTTTTCAATCGGCGGCTTCATCGAATATCTGGGCGTTCTGACGCAGATGGGACCCTTTACATTTGAACGCTATGTCGATCCGAAGGAGAGTGGACGGGGTGCTTTTGGGCATCTCGAAGCTGTTCGTACGATCGGACATGACCGTCTGGTCGAGAATTGATGTGAAGCGGTTTTCGAACGTCCGAACCTTGTTCTTCGCACCGATCGTCCTGATCGGGCTCGGCGCTCCGGCGGGATTGGCGGGGCAGAATGAATGCGCCGGCCGTACGGCAGACATCATTCGGCGGGCCTATCCGAGCGCGACAAATGCCGATGATGGTACTCTTCTGTTCGAGGGGGCAACCCTCACGTTAGCCAAGGGCGACGGTGTTGATGGCGATCCGCATGCGGTGATCTGCCGGGTTTGGCCGGCTCAACCCCAGCTGACGCTGATTGCGGTTCCGTTGATGACGGAGCAGTCGGATTCGGAAAACGAAGGCGATATCGAACTGCTCGTCGTCGACAGCACCAACCTGCAAGTAAGGCAGCGGCTGCGTCTTGACGGCCTTATGTCCGACGACGCCTTTCGTGTACGAAGCGTCGCCTTCGATACCGCACGTTATCAGCTCGCGCCGAAGAGAACGGCTTTCGGCCTGCGTGTTTCGCGGGATGGCAGCTCGCGCGCCAATCCATTTGGTGAAACGACCTTATGGCTTTTTTCGATCGAAGGTGATCGGCTAAAGCCGGTTCTCGACAATATTGTCGTCGGCGAAAGTCAGGGAGAATGGGATACCGTCTGCGCCGGTGAGTTTAGCGAAACCACCCGCACGCTTTCGATGGTTCCATCAGCGAAAGACACGATTGCCGACATCGTTGTCACAGAGAAAACGAGGACATCCGTCAACACGGTCGGAACGGATAATGGTTGCAAGAGCGAAGATGAGACGACGACCCGCAAGTACCGGCTGCGGTACGACGGATCGGGATATGGCGTTCCCAAAGACCTGAAGCGGGTCGATTAGGAGGAGCTGACCGGGATGGTGCGCCAGGCTGCGCATCGAACCGGCGGCGATGATCCGACGCCATGGCTGCAGGCTGCCGGATCAGGGTCAAAAAGCGCTGATGCTGTCCGTTCTGCGCGGCAATTATCCGGCAGTAGGGGCAAGGAAGGACTTTTTTAAAGCGTCGCTGCCTTGGATGGTCCTGCTTTTGGCAAAGCTGGCGCCGGCGCACTCATGAGCGGCAGCGGCGCAATTGGTCAGTGGGGAATAGAATATGGTGCATGGCTGTGCTGCTCTCTTGATCCGTCACGAGTCCGACGACGGCGGCGTGTTGCGCTAAGGCTGGTGCGTGGTCGAGACATGAACGGCTCCGGACCGAACACGACGCATCAAGGCCGGGATCCTCGCGATCCCGAAAGCGCGGTGGACCTCGAGGATCAGAAGGCCCGATTCTGCGCTGACATCGCGGCATTCGCCGATGGTGCCATGAATGGCGATCTGACGCGGCGAATGAATGCCGACTATACGGACCCGAATTTTAGGCGTTCGGCGACGATGCTCAATGAACTGATGTCGTCGATCGGCAGTAACCTCGATGATTTCAACGATGCGATGGCCGCTCTCGCCCAAGGCGATCTCCATCGCGGCATGCGGGACAAGCACCGCGGCGCATTTGGACCGCTGCAGAAGAACTTCAATCTTGCCATGGCGACAGTCCGCACCGTGCTCGGCGAACAGGGGGCGGAGCGTTTTGCGAACAAGGCTTCAAAATTCCGGCGAATGCTGGCCACGGTGGGGCCGGATGAGACTGGTGGCGAAATCCGGTGCTCGGACGATGGTTCGCGACCGGTTCCGTCGCCGCCACACGATCTTTGGCTGAGGCTCGCCGAGGCGCTGAACGGGTTCCGCCGCTGAAAAGGCCTGCGCGGCCATCGGGGCGAACATGGTCGGTGACATGCCGCAAAACACGAGCTTGCCGTCAGCCATAGCGGCCTCGCAGCGAAGCAGGCGGACCTCCACTTGAAAGATTTGCGGTCCGACCAGCGCCAGGAACAGGTAGGTCAGCCCGTTCCGTTCGATCCCTCGCAGACGGGCGCGTCCGCGCGCATCAAGCCAAGCATCTTCAGGTCTTCCCACAGGGCGCAAGGGATAGGTGTGCTGCGCCCGCGGGCGTTTGACGCAACTTGATCGACCGACTGGCCACCTGGGATGACGGAAACGACAGCCGGATGGAAGAGCGGAAAGTTGAGCGCCGCATCTGCCAGGGCGACGTCGTGCTTCCGGCAGACTTGCTCTATTCGCCGGACCTTGTCGACGATTTCGGAAGGGGCGTCGGAGTAATTATATTGTGCGCCAGCAATCGGCCCCGTCGCCAGGATGCCGGAATTATACGGGCCGCCAAGCACTATGCCGATATCGCGGGCTTCGCACATGGGGAGAAAGGATTCCAATGCCTCCTGCTCAAGCAGAGTATAGCGTCCGGCAAGCAGGAACAGATCGAAATCCCCCCGTTCGGCCAGCGCCTGACACATCTCCCACTCGTTTATCCCGCCACCGATCGCCTTCACGACTCCCTGGTCGCGCAGCGAGATCATTGCCTGGTATCCACCGGCCATGAATTGCCCGACATAGTGGTCGCAGGCTGCTTGCGTGCCGTGATTGAAGACATCCAGGTCGTGTACGAACAGAATATCGAAGCTGTCGAGACCGGTGCGCTCGAAAGATGCTTCGAACGATCGCATGACGCCATCGTAGCTGTAGTCGAAAACTTCCCGACGACTGGGAGTATCGAAGAATTTGCCGATGCCGGTCCGCTGTTCGGGTCGGCAGACCTTCAAGATCCGTCCAACTTTTGTCGACACCACGAAGTCTTCGCGCTTTTTCGTCGCAAGGAAATGGCCGACCCGCCTTTCCGCGAGGCCAAGCCCGTAGAGCGGTGCGGTGTCGAAGTAGCGGATGCCGTATCGCCAGGCTGCATCCAATACGGCTGCCGCCGCATCATCGGTGATTGCTCGATAGAGATTGCCGAGCGGCGCCGTGCCAAACCCGAGTTCCGTAAAAGTGAGCCCGCTGTCTCCCCTGCGATCCCAGTGTCGCGTCTTCATGTCAACTGCCACTACCCTGAAATTGCCTGCCACCGGTACGAGCTTTATCGTCCCGCTTGAGGGTTTGATTTCGACCGCGAACGCTCCCGCAGGCCCTCACTTATCGCGACGTGACAGATAATATGGCGCTCCTACACGGGCTGTCGATATCATCGCCTTTCCGGTGCTCATGGCGCGGAGTCCGGCTGGTCTGTATCAACCGCTCGCGTTGGGATCGCACGCCCAAGGGCAAACCGATACGGTGTAGCTCGGCATGCGTCTGGTACGGGATTGGCGACCGCCGATGCCGCGCATTGCGGCCGCGCGCGCCGGCGAACCCTTGCGGCGACAAGATGTTCGCACACAAGTGGAACACTACGCAGTATTGGTCACCCTCCGATTTAACGAAGCTCAAACCAGTATCGTCGTATAACAGGTTCGTTACATGGTTTGGGAAGGTGGAACCAACGCAGTGAATGGCATCTGGACGCAATTCGGTGGCAACCTTTCCTTCGTATCCCTGGCAATGTCGCTCTGGGCGCTCTTTTCGATTCAGTTTCAGCGCCGGTCGTTCATGCAGGAGAGGATCGCCTTCGGAATCATAGCCGGCGGCGCCTCCATCGGATCCATATTGCTGGCCGTTGAGTTTCATCCGGGCATCTATATCGATCTGCGATTTTCGCCGCTGGCATTGGCCGGCATGTTCGGCGGGCCGATAGCGGCGGCTTTTGCCGCATCGCTGGCGATGGCCTTTCGATTTGCCGTCGGCGGCACGGCGATGCTCGACGGGATCGTCACGATGGCCGTGGCTGCCGGCATTGGTGTGGCCGGCCATTTCTGGACCCGCAAGAGATCTCCGGTGCTTATGGACGTTGCGCTGCTGAGCCTCGCCCTTGGCGTTGCACTGGTTCTATCCATGGCTCTGCTTCCCACTCTCGTGACCGCTCATGTGCTCGCCGGCGTCGGTTTTCCCCTGACCGCGTTGAATTGCCTGGCAACCGTTCTGGGCGGTTCCGTTCTGCTGAAGACACAGCACTGGGAGCTCGAACGCAGCATATTGGTGACGGCATTTTCGCAGTCGCCCGACTATCTCTATGTGAAGGATCGAAACAGCCGCTTCATCACCGTCAATGAAAACATGACCCGGCTTTTCCGGTTCAGGACGACGGCGGAGATGATCGGATTGTCGGATTTCAATCTGATGTCGCGGCCGCTCGCCGAGAAACTCTATTATCTCGAGCAGCAGGTCATAGACACCGGCGTGCCGCTGATCGATTCCACCGAATATATTGAAGGCAGATTCCTGCTTGCCTCCAAGGTGCCGCTCCGGGACAGGCAGGGCCGAGTGATCGGCCTGGCCGGCGTGACACGAGATGTGACCGAGCGCACGGCCTTGGAGCGTGAATTGCGTGAAAGCAAGAACCTCTTGTCGCATGCAATGGCCGGCATGTCCGATGGTATCGCCATGTACGACAGCAAGGGTTTTCTTATCTTTTGCAACGATCAGTACCGCAGCGCCTTTCCGCTGTCCGGCGATGCCCGGGTGGTCGGCGCCCATATCAGCGACATCCTGCGCCGTGTCGTTGAAACCGGCGAGCGGCCGGGCGTGGTCGAGGGTGATCCGGAAGAGTGGATCAAGCTGACCAGCGCGACGTTGCACAGCAACAAGGACGAAGAGGTTCAGCTACACAACGGCGACTGGCGCAGCATTCGCACGAGACTTGCCGAAGATGGCACGGCGATGGCTGTCGTCTCGGACATCACGGCGACGAAGCAGGCGGAAATCGCGCTCAGGCTGTCGGCGGAGCAATTGAGGAATCTGGCCGAGACCGACGGGCTGACCGGTATCGTCAATCGCCGCGCCTTCGATGAAATCTTCGCGCGTGAGACCGCCGGCAGCGCCAGGAAGAACACGCCCTTCAGCCTGCTGATGGTCGATATCGACCGCTTCAAGGCCTATAACGATACCTATGGGCATCCGGCCGGCGACCAATGCCTGCGCGTCGTCAGCAAGTGCCTGCGCCAATCCGTCAGCCGGCCGGCGGACATCGTCGCGCGCTATGGTGGGGAGGAATTTGTGGTGTTCCTTCCCGACACCAGCGCCAAGGGGGCAATGATCGTCGCCGAGCAATTCGCCCGCCGACTGGCCAAGGAGAATATCCTTCATTCCGGCAGCGAATTCGGATGTGTAACCGCCAGTATCGGCATATCCTGCGCGACAGGAGCAACGTTGCGCGCCAGCCCCAACCGTCTACTCGCCGAGGCCGATACCGCACTCTACGAGGCCAAGACGCAAGGCCGCAACCGCATCCTGGCGCATTCGCGCGAGAACGGGCATGCGCTCAAGGAAACCGGTTAGACCGCAATCCTGTTTACCTCCCGGAGAGCTGCGCGCGCTCGATAGGATTTTTCTATCAAACCATCGCTTGTAAGGCCTTGATGTTTGTCCGGCTTCGGCAATACAGGGGCGCATGGACACAAAATTCATTGGGAAGAAATCGGCGGCAGCCGGCGGCTGGGGCGCTTTGAAGAGCTGCGGGAAGCAGTTGCTTCAAAGCGGGATGCCGATCGCTGGGGCGCGAACGATGCTGAAAGCGAACCAGCCGGATGGGTTCGATTGCCCGGGCTGCGCCTGGGGCGACCCGGAACACGGATCCTCGTTCGAGTTCTGCGAGAACGGGGTCAAGGCCGTCGCCTGGGAAGCGACGGAGAAGCGGGCAACGCCGGCTTTCTTCGCGGAAAATACGGTATCCGAGCTTCGCCGGCTGTCGGATTACGAACTTGAGCTCAACGGCCGCCTTACCCATCCCATGCGCTATGATGCAATAAGCGACCGCTACCTGCCAGTGGCGTGGGAGGATGCCTTTACCGAGATCGGCAGCATCCTCAAGGGCCTCGATAATCCCGATCGTGCGGAATTCTATACGTCCGGCCGGGCCAGCAACGAGGCCGCCTTCCTCTATCAGCTGTTCGTGCGCATCTACGGCACCAATAATTTTCCCGATTGCTCCAACATGTGCCACGAGGCCAGCGGCATCGCCATGCGCCAGGCGGTCGGCGTCGGCAAAGGCACCGTTCTGCTGGAGGATTTCGAGGAGGCCGACGCGATTTTCGTGATCGGACAGAACCCCGGCACGAACCATCCGAGAATGCTCGGCGACCTGCGCCGGGCAGCGCTTCGCGGCGCGCGCATCGTCGTCTTCAATCCGATCCGCGAGCGCGGCCTGGAGCGCTTCTCCGATCCGCAGGACAAGATCGAAATGCTGCGGGGCGGTTCGACGGATATCGCCAGCCATTATCTCCAGCCGCAACTCGGCGGCGACATGGCTGCGGTGCGCGGAATGGCAAAGGCCGTGCTGGCTGCGGAAGACGCGGCCGTCGCCGCCGGTCTGCCGCCGGTTCTCGATCATGCCTTTCTTGTCGAACATTGCGCAGGTTTTGCCGAATACCGGGCGGCTGTGGAGGCGACGAGCTGGGCCGACATCGAAGATCAATCGGGGTTGAGCCGAGAGGAGATCGAACGGGCGGCCGATGTCTATATCGCTGCCGAACGGGTCATCTGCACCTGGGCGATGGGCGTGACGCAGCATCTGCATTCGGTGGCGACGATCCGAGAGATTGCCAACTTCATGTTTCTGCGCGGCAATATCGGCCGGTCCGGCGCCGGCCTTTGCCCGGTGCGCGGCCATTCCAACGTGCAGGGCGACCGAACTGTCGGTATCAACGAACAGCCTTCGGACGATTTCCTCGATGCGCTGGAGAAGCATTTCCGTTTCACGGTCCCGCGCCTGCACGGCCACAACGTGCTTTCCGCGATCGGGGCGATGCTCGACGGCTCGGCTGAGGCCTTCATCGGGCTTGGCGGCAACTTTGCCCGCGCCACACCCGACAGCACCCTCGTCGAGAAAGCGCTTCGGCGGCTGAAACTGACGGTGCATATCGCGACCAAGCCGAACCATTCGCATCTGATGCCCGGCGAGACGGCCTTTATCCTGCCGTGCCTCGGACGGACCGAGATGGACCTCAACGCGGCCGGCAATTCCCAGCTCGTGAGCGTCGAGGATTCGATGAGCATGGTGCATGGTTCCGCCGGCATCAATCGTCCGGCTTCACCGCATCTTCTCTCGGAAGTCGCCATCATTGCCGGCATTGCGCAAGCGACGGTCGGCCCTTCCGTGGTCGACTGGACGGAACTTGCCGAGGATTACGATCGCATCCGCGATCATATCGAGGCGACCATTCCCGGCTTCGAGGACTACAATAGGCGCCTGCGCAAGCCGCGCGGCTTCCATCTGCGCAATGCCGCCGCCCATCGGCAGTGGCAGACGCCCACTGGCAAAGCGTCATTTTCCTGCCAGGCGCTTCCCGAGCAGACGGTGCATCAGCGCGCGCGAAAAGGCGAGGGACGCTTCGCCCTCCAGACGTTCCGCTCGCACGATCAGTACAATACCACCGTCTACGGCCTCGACGACCGATACCGTGGCGTCTACGGAGAGCGGCAGGTCATCTTCATAAATCCTGAAGATCTGAGGGCGATGAATGCCGAGGCCGGCGACCGCATCGATGTAGTCGGCGAGCACGATGACGGCATCGAGCGCGTCGCGCGGGATTTCCGCTTTGTCCCCTATGACATTCCGCGAGGCAGCATCGCCGGTTATTATCCCGAGCTGAACGTGCTCGTGCCGCTTGGCAGCGCCGGCGATGAAAGCGATACGCCGACCTCGAAATCGATCATGGTTTCCTTCCGCCGGCGACATGCCGCGTGAGCGAAGAGGCATCCGACGCCGGCCGATTTCTCGCTCTTGTGGCTGCAGCGCAAGCCAGGGATGTCAGGCTGACCTCAATCCAGGCCGGTCTGCTCGTCGCCACAGAGCTCAACATTGCATCTGACAGCCGCTCCTTTGCACGCAGTCTGGGGATCGCGCATGCGCTCGTGCTGCGGGAACTCAACGCGCTCGCCGAGCGAGATGATAGGCTTGAGATCGTCAAGCGGGATCCAAGGACGTTGCGAGTGTTTTACAGATTGGCGAAGTCCTGAAGCATGTCGCGCAAAATTGTGCAGTGATTTTGCGACGACGGCGATGCAGCCCGGCTTATCGGCGGCTCACGCGCTTCCTCGTGTCTGAGGGGTATTCCCCATAGGTCGCCCTGTAGACCGCGGAAAAGCGGCCGAAATGGAAGAAGCCCCGTTTGAGGCAGATGGCCTTCATCGTCTCCTTGCTTTCTGGATCGAGTAGGTCCTGGCGCGCCGCGCGCAGACGAAGCATCAGCAGATAGGCGGCGGGAGATGTACCCTTGAAGGCGCGAAAACCGGTTTCGAGCGCCCTGCTCGAGACGCCTGCCGCTTCGGCCACCTTCGGCATGGTGATCGGTTGATCGATATTGGCCTGCATGAACTCGATCGCCCTGCGCACATGCCTCGGAGCGATCAGCGCCGGCCCCTTTTCGAGAAAATGCGACAGCCGGTGCGGCACCATGCGCACGACCAGATCGGCCAGCGCCTGCGTCATGTGCGCCATGGCGATCGGCGACTGCAGCAAGGGGCCGTCGTCGCGCATCCCTGATATGATCGTTTCGGTGAGATTGCCGATCGTCCGGCCGACCGGTGTCGACAGGTCCAGTTCCGGCAGCAGGTCGAGCGATCCACTGAACGGCATTTCGAACGTCTGGCCGATTGTCTGGAGGATAACGGGCCAGTTGATCAGCAGTTCGTCGATGACGTTCCCCTGCCCATGCATGAGAACGCTATCGGGTTCGAAATTGTTGTAGAGAAGCAATTTTCCTTGCCCGGCTTCGGCCTTGCGCGCCCCATAGGTCACCCCCATGCCGCCGCGGCGGGGGACGACGAGCGACAGATATTCGGCCGTGCTGCCGGTCGGCTCGATGTTGAACTGGAACTCCGCCTCATGATAGCCGGTCAGCAGGACCGCGCTGTCCGCGACCGAAAAATCCAGTCCCCAATGGAAGTCCTTGGCGCGGCCGATGGGCTCGGCATCAAACGCGCCAAATGCACCCCCCAGGGTTTCCACCATGTTGTCGAAGGACGAACCATGGAATCGGAAGGAGAATGGCTTTGCGCTATTATCCGTCATGCTGTTCCCGTCATTTCTTCTGACCGAACGCGGCACGAGGCGTCGGTGGCATGGAGATCGAGATGATGTACGTCCCTCTTTCTCACGGCGTTTGCTAACATCGCCTTTCCCCTTCGCACTTTCGTCAGGACCTGACTGATGGAAGGAGGTGCGAGACCTGAGCGCATATTAGCGAAAATGAGGGCTCAGCACAGCAGGTGGCGGCGCAGCGGCCAAGCTTCAACCTGATGCGGGCGTCGAAAGGTGTTCGGCCAAGCGAATTCGAGTCGACGCAGAACCTGGCAGGTGCTGGAAAAGGGAAGTTTTTGAAGGCTTTATCGACAATCCCCATCGGTCGGGCTTTCCTGGCCGGTTGGCAGGAACTGACAGAACCGGCAGCACTTGGCAAGCCTTGGCGCCGTTGTTTTTAGGGACATTCCGCTGATTAAACGATTAGCCAGCTTGCACAGACGGCGCGCTTCGACGCGCCATGCAAACGTCGCCTGCCGAAGGTTCTAAAGTGGACCGCTCGAGATAGCCTTCGGCAGGCTGACAGGCAGTTGGCATACGCACGGGATGGAGTGCGTATGAATGAGCCCCTCCCATCATTTGGGGTGATCGATAGAGGGGTTTGGCTTCAGACCGTAGACTATCATGGCCCCGGTCACGATTACTTTAGTGTTCCGCAGCCATGGAGCAATTGTCGCGCGTCGATATTGTCGATCGTTCGGCTTTTCGCGACGCAGTCTGGACTGCTCCTGCGCAAAATGTACAGGCTGGCGCTTCACGCTCTCCCGTCTTCGCCGCTAGGCCTCAAAGCTCCAAAACGACTCGCCGGCCCTCGAAGAAAGGCAGAGGGTGCCTGGCGCGGTACGAATGGTCGGAATCTCCATGCGCGCCGACATGGTAGAGCTGCTGGATCGCGGCAGCACCATTTTGCTTGCTTGCGGTCGTTGCCTTTTGAAATGAGGAACGACGCTGTCGTCGCCGGGACGAAAGTTTCCGCGTATGAGCGCGGCGGCGGGAGAACCGGCATCGGCTCGACCACGATCATCCCGGCGCCGCCGATGGCGCGTTCGGCTTAATAGGCGACGTGCTGGTCACCAGGCACGCCGTCCCTGGCCATGTTTGCCTTATGCGCCCCGAAGACGATCCGGTTGCAAGCTGTGTCCGCCCAGGCTGACCGGCGAAAACAGACGCGGAAAAAGTTTCGACATTGGGATACCTCAGAGACAGCCGGCCTTCCGGTTGCATCGTATGGCGGCGCACCGAATATCGGTGTCGCCGACCAAACCGAGAGACGCCGCGCGCAGCTTCAGAGTGCGACCGAAAGAGTGTTGTCGCGCCGGGCGGCCACCTCATGCGAATTCACCATCGCGCCGGCGAGCTGGCGGAAGGTGACGAGCCCCAGGGTTTCTCCCGATGGCGAAACCACCCTTGCATCGTCGGCCGACGTCGAGGCCAGCATCCGGACGGCCTCTTCGACCGTCGTGCCTGCGGCAATCGCCAGACCGACCGGCGCCGCACCGGCGTGCAGCGGCGTCATGACGGCTTCGACATGGACGACCCGTCCCCGGTTCACTTCCTTGACGAAGTTGGCGATGTATTCGTCGGCCGGGCGCAGTACGATGTCCTGGCTGGTGCCCTGCTGGATGACTTCGCCGTCGCGCAGGATGGCGATCTGATCGCCGAGGCGCAGCGCCTCGTCGAGATCGTGGGTGATGAAGACGATGGTCTTCTTGATTTCCTTCTGGATGTCGAGAAGCACCGACTGCATGTCGGTGCGGATCAACGGGTCGAGCGCCGAATAGGCCTCGTCCATCAGAAGCACCGGCGCATCGTTGGCCAGTGCCCGCGCCAGGCCGACACGTTGCTGCATGCCGCCGGAGAGCTGGTTGGGATAGCGCTGCTCGAAGCCTTTGAGACCGACCCGCTCCAGCCAGCGCATGGCGATGTCGATGGCCTTCGCCCGCTCCATGCCCTGCACTTCGAGGCCGAAGATGGTGTTGTCGAGGACGTTGCGGTGCGGCAGCAGCGCAAACTTCTGGAACACCATTGCCGTCTGCTGCCGGCGGAACGTGCGCAATTCGATCTCGTTCATCTTCACGACGTCGACGCCGTCAACCAGCACTTCGCCGGAGGTCGGGTCGATAAGCCGGTTGATGTGGCGGATCAGCGTCGACTTTCCCGATCCCGAAAGGCCCATGACGACCTGGATGCAGCCGGAGGGGATCTCGATATTGATATCCCGAAGGCCGAGCACGTGGCCGTGTTTCTGGTTGAGCTCGCTCTTCGTCAGGCCTTTCTGCACCGCCTCGACATGGGCGGCGGGGTTGGGGCCGAAGATCTTGTAGAGGTGGCGGATCTTGATGCCGCCGAAATGATGCTCAGCCATGGACGGTCTCCCGATGCTTCTGGAGCCTTTTGCCATATGCCTGGCTGACCCGGTCGAAGATGATGGCAATGCCGACGATGGCAAGGCCGTTGAAAATGCCCAGCGTGAAGTACTGGTTGGCGATTGCTTTCAGCACCGGCTGACCAAGGCCCTGGACGCCGATCATCGAGGCGATGACCACCATAGCGAGCGCCATCATGATCGTTTGGTTGATGCCGGCCATGATGGTGGGCAGCGCCAGCGGCAGCTGCACCTTGAACAGTTTCTGCGACCGCGAAGTGCCGAAGGCGTCGGCGGCTTCGAGCACGTCCTTGTCGACGAGGCGGATGCCGAGATCGGTCAGGCGGATCATCGGCGGGATGGCGTAAATGACGACGGCGATCAGGCCGGGCACCTTGCCGATGCCGAGCAGCATGACGACCGGGATGAGGTAGACGAAGCTCGGCATGGTCTGCATGACGTCGAGGATCGGGTTGACGATGCGCTGCAGCCGGTCGGAGCGGGCCATCAATATGCCGATCGGGATGCCGATGGCGATGGAAAGAACGGTGCAGACGAAGATCATCGAGACCGTCCGCATCGTGTCGTCCCACATGTCGAAATAGCCGATCAGCAACAGCGTCACCAGACAGCCGGCGACGACCTTCAGGCTGCGGCTGGCAAACCAGGCGATGGCCAGGATGATCGCGGTGATGATCGGCCACGGCGTCTGCGTCATGAAACGCTCGGCGGCGATCAGGAAATGCTGCAGCGGCACGAACAGGCTTTCGATGCCGTCGCCATAGCTGCGGGTAAATCCGCGAAAGCCGTCATCGATCGCCTTCTTTAGATTGCGAAGCGCGTCATCGTTCATGTGCGGGAATTTGTAAAACCATTCCATCTCGGTTCCCCTTTCGTCAAACAGCCGTGGCAGTCTTTTTGATTTTGTCGGCGCGTGAGAAGCGGTGCGCTTTTCGCGCACCGCTATTTTGTTTTAGAGAGCAGCTTCGATCTTCGCGGCTGCCTCCGGCGAGACCCACTTGGTCCAGATGTCCTTGTTTTCTTTCAGGAAGTGTTTGGCGCCGTCTTCGCCGGTCGCCTGGTTATCGGTCATCCACGACATCAGTTTGTTGACCGTGTCGTTGCTCCAGGAGCGCTTCGCCAGGTAATCCATGACTTCAGGCCCGACCTTTTCCGAGAAGGGCTTGGCAACCAGCGTGACGACATGATCGACCGGCCAGGCCGCCGGCTTCGGATCGGGGCAGTCGGCGACGGTGATGCAGCGCTTCCATTCGGCTGAATCCTCCGGAACGCCGGCTTCGAGCTTGACCATCTGATACTTGCCGAGCAGCGCGGTCGGCGCCCAGTAGTAACCGACCCAGCCTTCCTTGCGTTCGTAGGCCTTGGCGATCGAACCGTCGAGGCCGGCGGCAGAGCCGGTGTCGACGAGAGTGAAGCCCGCCTTCTCCGCGCCGAACGCCTTATAGAGCTGCGAGGTGACGACTGTGCCGCCCCAGCCCTGCGGGCCGTTGACGATGGCGCCCTTCTTCGGATCCTCCGGATCAGGGAAGAGTTCAGGATGCTTCAGCACGTCGCCGATGGTCTTGATGTCGGGATGGGCGTCGGCGAGATATTTCGGAACCCACCAGCCCTGTACGCCGCCGTCCGGCAGCGGCGAGCCGACCTGCACGATGCGGCCTTCTTCCGTGCCCTTCTTGACGACATCCGGCAGCAGGTCGATCCAGGCTTCCGGAGCAATATCAGGCTGACCCTTTTCGGCCATGGACGTGATCGTCGGGACGGTGTCGCCGACGGTGATGTCGGCGCTGCAGCCGTAACCTTCGTTCAGGATGAACTTGTCCAGGTTGGAGAGAACTTCGGCGCTCTGCCAGTTCATGCTGGCGATGGTGACGCTGCCGCATTCGGCAGCGCTGGCGAAAGACGCGCCGCCGAGCAGGCCGAACGTCAAACATGTCGATGCGAGTAGTTTCTTCATTCTCGTTCCCTCTATTTAGCGGCTGATCTAGCAAGGCGGGGTGCCGCAGTACCCGCCCTCAACGGTCGTCAGGAAGCGTCTCCCATACTCACCGATTTCTTGAAAGCTGCCGATAGTCCGTCTGCCACCGCAGCGTCGAACCCGGCCGCGCGCATGCCTTCGATGGCTGCCGCCGTTGTGCCGCGATAGTCGAGAAAGGCCGCAACGATATCGTCAGGAGATTCGTCGCGACGTTCCGCGAGGTGGCCGGCGCCGACCAGCACCGTATTGACGGCGCGACGGGCAATCTCGGCCGAAAGGCCATGAGCGACGGCGTCGCTCATCATGGCGGCAGCGAGCAGTGCCGGAAATGCCGGACCGGATCCTGAAAGGCCCGTGAGGTAGTCGATGTCGCTTTCGCTTGCGACTTCGTCCTGTGATCCGCAAGCCTCGAAAATGGCGCCGACAATGGCCCGGTCATCTGCCGTGACACCGCTCGCGCCGATCCAGGGCGTATAGGATCTGCCCACTTCGGCGGCAGCGTTCGGCAGCGCGCGGACGACGCGACCGCTGTTATGGCGGTCCGAAAGGGCATCCAGTCGGATGCCCGCCATGACCGAGATGACGAGCTTGCCGCCGGCATCGAGCGCCAGGCGATGCCAGTCACCGGGGCGAACGGAGAGAATGATCACGTCGGAGCGGTCGGCAAGCGCCTGATTGTCCGAAGTCCAGAAGGAGTTCGGGAAGCGGCGCGGCTGCTCGCCGCGATAGGAGAGGCAAAGGTTTCGAGAATCGACCAGGCTGGCGTCAATGATCGAGCCGGCGATTGCTCCGCCAAGCCAGCCGCCGCCACCGATTATGCCGATCCTCAAGGAAACGCTCATCTCCAGCCTTCCTCTAACTGGGCCTATAGCCGTGCCGAGAGAAGAAGCGATCAAGCTCCCTCTGCTGCGGCACTTCACCCGTGTAGATCGCAATATACTCCGGAATCCGTTTCATGCGGACGGCGATATCCTCCATCGACTGCATGGAGATGTACCCGATCTGCACGAGGTATGTTGTTCGCGCTCTGACATCTGATGTCGTTTCTGGTACGCCGAACCGCATAAACATGCGCTTCAGCGCCTCCAGCCGGATCTGATCGGCCTGCTGGACTTCGGCCAAAAGCTCGTCCGACTGCAGCGCCCAGCTGCGGATGGCGAACTCGAATTTCGCGTCGAAGAGATCGGTGTTGAGCCAGCAATCGAAGACGTTGAGCATCGCCTCGGCCAGCGATTCCGCGTAAGCCTCCGACTGCTTGATGATGTTGCCGGTGTTTTTGTCGCGCCACCGCGCCACCAACGCGCTCAACAGTTCCTCGCGATCCTTGAAGAACCAGTAGAAGCTCGTCCGCGATAGATTGAGCTTCTTCGCCAAGGGCAGAATTTTCACCGAGTCAACGCCAGACTCGAGCAGGGAATGATAGGCTGCTTCCAGCCATCCCTCCTGCGATCCGCGCCAGCCAGTGTCATTCAGAGCCTGATCCATGAATTATCTCCTATCAAATTACGAGGCGGTGCGCAAGAAAAATGTACATATGTGTCTAAAATAACGACCCAACTGTTTTCTTCGTTGACACATATGTACATTGCGCATAGCGTTCCCTTGTCGTTTTTAATCCGGAACCACGGCCCATGTCGAATGATCCTCTCCTTCAGCCTTACCAGCTCAAGCATCTGAAGCTGCGCAACCGTATCATCGTGACCTCGCACGAGCCGGCCTATCCGGAAGACGGTATGCCGAAGGAAAAGTATCGCGCCTATACGGTAGAGCGGGCAAAGGGCGGCGTCGCCCTGACGATGACGGCGGGTTCGGCGGCCGTCTCCAAGGACAGCCCGCCGGTCTTCAACAACCTGCTCGCCTATAAGGACGAGATCGTTCCCTGGATCAGGGAAATGACCGATGCCGTGCACGAAGAGGGAGCGGCAATCATGATCCAGCTCACCCATCTCGGCCGGCGCACGCGCTGGGACAAGGGCGACTGGCTGCCGGTTGTGGCGCCGTCGCATCATCGCGAGGCTTCCCATCGCGCTTTCCCGAAGAAGCTGGAAGACTGGGATATCGAGCGCATCATCAAGGATTTCGCCGACGCGGCCGAGCGCATGAAGGCGGGCGGCATGGACGGTGTCGAGCTTGAGGCCTACGGCCACCTGATAGACCAGTTCGTGTCTCCGCTCACCAATGAGCTCGACGGCCCCTATGGCGGTTCGCTCGACAATCGCCTGCGCTTCTGTTTCGACGTGTTCAAGGCAATCCGGAAAAGGGTGGGCGACGATTTCATTCTCGGCCTGCGCTATACGGCCGACGAATGTCTTCCCGGCGGCACGGGCAAAGCCGAAGGCCTCGAAATCTCCAAGCGATTGAAGGAGAGCGGCCTCATCGATTACCTGAATGTGATCCGTGGACACATCGATACCGATGCCGGTCTGACAGATGTGATCCCGATCCAGGGCATGGCGAATTCCCCGCATCTCGATTTCGCCGGCGAAATTCGCGCCGCGACCGATTTCCCAACCTTTCATGCGGCGAAAATCCCAGATGTCGCCACCGCCCGCCATGCCATCGCGTCCGGCAAGGTCGACATGGTCGGCATGACCCGCGCCCACATGACCGACCCGCACATCGTTCGCAAGATCATCGAAAAGCGGGAAGAGGAAATCCGGCCCTGCGTCGGCGCCAATTACTGTCTCGATCGCATCTACCAGGGCGGGGCCGCCTACTGCATCCACAATGCCGCCACCGGCCGCGAACTGACCATGCCGCATATCCTGGCCAAGGCCGATGTGAAGAAGAAGGTCGTTATCGTTGGCGCCGGTCCGGCCGGTCTCGAAGCGGCACGGGTGGCCGGGGAGCGCGGCCACATGGTTGTCGTCTTCGAAGCGGCGAACGATCCTGGCGGTCAGATCCGCCTCACCGCCCAGAGCGAACGCCGCAGGGAGATGATCAGCATCATCGACTGGCGCATGAGCCAGTGCGAGAAATACGACGTGACCTTCCACTTCAACACCTGGGCGGAAGCCGACACGATCGAAGCCGAAAACCCCGATGTCGTCATTATCGCGACCGGCGGCCTGCCGCACACCGAAGTTCTTTCGAAGGGCAACGAGCTGGTGATCTCCTCATGGGACATCATCTCCGGCGACGTGAAGCCTGGCACCAACGTCCTGATTTTCGACGATGCCGGCGACCATGCCGCCCTCCAGGCGGCGGAATTTCTCGCCAAGGCAGGCGCCAAGGTCGAGATCATGACGCCCGACCGCTCCTTTGCGCCCGAGGTCATGGCGATGAACCTCGTGCCCTATATGCGCTCGCTTCAAAAGCATGACGTGACCTTCACCGTCACCTATCGCCTGGAGGCGGTCGAGAAGAGCGGCAATCAGCTTGTCGCCCATGTCGGCAGCGATTATGGCGGGATTGCCAAGCAGAGCAGCTACGACCAGATCATTGTCAATCATGGGACCATTCCGCTCGATGAGCTCTATTTCGAGCTGAAGCCCAATTCGAGCAACCTAGGCGAGATGTCGCACGACCAGCTTCTGGCCGGCGAACCGCAGTCGGTCGTTCGCAATCCCGAGGGCAAATTCCAGCTGTTCCGGATCGGCGACGCTGTCGCTGCGCGCAACACGCATGCCGCCGTCTATGACGGCCTGCGCATCGCGAAAGATATATGATTGCAGGAGAGGCCACTGGCTGGCCGGCTGAAATCGTCTGTTCAGGGAGGGGATGGCATGAGTATACGTGAGGAGAGCCTGCAGCTTTTCCTGGAGGCAGCGTCTCAGGCTTTCCAGGTGTTTGCGACAGCCCCGGAGGCCCGGCGCTCGATCCAGCAGTTTCTCGCAAGGCTGGAGCAGCCGGGGGCCGCACGGGCGGGGGACGGGAGCCGGTTGCCGGTCTGCGCTCACCTTGATGTGGCGCTCGCGATCGATACCTCCTATGATCCTTCGCTGGGGCGCTTGGTCGAGGCTTTCAAAGGCATCGAGCCAATGCTTGAATGGCGTCGGCGCACCAAGTATGACCACTCGGCCAGCGACAATTTTGCCGATGGGCATGCCAATGCGATGATCATCGGCCCCGGTGGATTGGAGGAGCGGAGCGATCTGTGGCTCGGGGTGACGTTGATGGCGCCGCACGTGCGCTATCCGGATCATGATCATGAGCCGGAGGAGGTCTATCTCGTGCTTTCCGATGGGGAGTTCAAGCAGGGAGAGGGGGGCTGGTTTTCGCCTGGCATCGGCGGATCGTTCTATAATGTCCCAAGGATCAAACATGCTATGCGGTCGGTCGATACGCCGCTTTTCGCCTTCTGGGCTTTGCTTGCCGAACGGCCGCACTAGCGCCGGGCATAGGTTCAAAATCTCACGATGTCCTTAGCTTGTCTGGCAAGACGCCGGCGCTGTAAAGGGACTAGCATTCGGAATAACAAAGGGGATTGCAAATGAAGATTCTCGTGCCCGTCAAACGGGTTGTCGACTACAACGTGAAGATCCGTGTGAAGCCGGATGGTTCGGGTGTCGAGCTTGCCAATGTGAAGATGTCGATGAACCCGTTCGACGAGATCTCGGTGGAAGAGGCGCTGCGGCTGA